>NZ_DAISHJ010000028.1:0-50268 GCF_036822615.1 Aggregatilinea sp.
CCGTGAAGGCGGCCTGACCGTCGGCGCGGGTGTCATCACCGAAAT
Organism: Aggregatilinea sp.; assembly: GCF_036822615.1. Taxonomy (NCBI): domain Bacteria; kingdom Bacillati; phylum Chloroflexota; class Anaerolineae; order Aggregatilineales; family Aggregatilineaceae; genus Aggregatilinea; species Aggregatilinea sp. The sequence goes on from NZ_DAISHJ010000028.1 coordinate 46, forward strand.
CCTGGAATAAAGGAAACGATTGGTGGGCTGGTCGAACGTTGACCAGCCCCCATAGTGACTTCCTTGTAATTACTGAAGTCTGAGGAATCTATATGGCGAAGCAAAAGATCCGCATCCGGCTCAAGGCGTACGACCATCGCGTGCTGGACCAGTCGGCCCAACGCATTGTCGAGACGGCAGAACGTACCGGCGCTCGCGTTGTTGGCCCGGTTCCACTGCCTACCCGCATCGAGCGTTTTACTGTGCGGCGGTCTCCCTTCATCGATAAGGACTCGCAGGAACACTTCGAGATCCGCACGCACAAGCGTCTTATCGATGTGCTGGACCCCGATGCAAAGACCATTGACACGCTGATGCGGTTGAACCTGCCGGCTGGCGTGGACATCGAGATCAAAATCTGACCGCTGCACATCCGGGACGCCGTAGAGGACATCCGTCCAGGGCGCGGTAGACCGGGGCTGTCTGGTCAACTCTATAACAGACAAGTCAGGCGAAGCAGGGATGATGCGTGGCGTGCGGTTCTTGCACGTACCAGTCCCTTGGAGGCAGTATGAAGGGCATCATTGGGAAAAAGGTTGGCATGACCCAGATATTTGACACGGATGGCAAAGTCATTCCGGTGACTGTCATCCAGGCTGGGCCCTGCTATGTGACTCAAATTCGGACGGCGGAGAACGACGGTTACACTGCTGTTCAGCTTGGCTTCGACGAGCTGCCGCCCAAGCGGAACGGCTCGTCGCGGCTGAATAAGCCGAAGCAGGGACACCTCAAGCGTAGCGGCTTGAACCTGCCCGATCTTCGCGTCCTGCGCGAGTTCCGCGTCAAGACTCTTGACGTGGAAGAAGGCCAGCAGTTGAATGCTGCTATTTTTGAGCGCGGCGACCGCATTGACGTGATTGGTACGTCCAAGGGTCGTGGGTTTGCCGGTACGATTAAGCGTCACAACTTCAATCGTGGACCGAAGACCCACGGCCAGTCCGACCGCGAGCGCGCGCCGGGTTCGATTGGCTCGACGACAACCCCCGGTCGTGTCCTGAAGGGCACGCGCATGGGTGGCCGTATGGGTGGCGATCGTGTTACCGTCCAAAATCTCGAAGTGGTCGAAGTGGATGCGGATAAGAATCTGCTTGCCGTGCGCGGGTCTGTGCCGGGCGCTCGGGGGGGCATCCTCCTGATCAGAGAAGCGCGCAAGACCCACCGCTAGAGCGGGTCCGCACCAGAGGAGTCGTGAATCATGGAAGTCCCTATTCGAAACATGGCCGGTGACCAGGTCGGCACGCTTGAACTGCCCGCCGATATCTTCGAGGTTGAGGTCAATACCGGTCTGATGCACCAGGCCTACGTTCGCCAGATGGCGAATGGCCGCCTGGGTACGCATAACACCAAGGACCGCAGCGATATCGATCGCACCAAAGCGAAGTGGTATCGCCAAAAGGGAACCGGTCGCGCCCGTCACGGTGCTCGCTCGGCCCCCATTTTTGTCGGCGGCGGCGTGGCCCACGGCCCGCACCCGCGCAGGTACACCCAGTCCATGCCGCGCAAGATGCGGCGCCAGGCCCTGCGTTCGGCTCTGTCGGCGCTGGCGGCGGACCAGCAGATCGTCGTTGTGGACGAGCTGGCGATGGATGCACCCAAGACCCAGGCCATGCGCGACACGCTGCGCCAGCTGGTAGGCGAAAGCACTGCCCTGGTGCTGGTGGCGGACCGCAACGAGCCGGTGGAACGCAGCATTCGTAATCTGTCGAACGCGCGCTCGCTTCGGGCGTCCTACCTGAACATCCGCGATCTGCTGGCGTACGATTACGTCATCATCCCGCAGGCCGCCCTGGACGTGATCGTGAGCCTGCTGGGCAACCAGAAGGCCGCCGAAGGAGCGGAAGCATGAGCAACGAACTGCACCTGTATGACATTCTCCGTCGCCCGGTGATCACTGAGAAGTCGCAGAACATGGCCGACCGGAGCAACCAGTACGTCTTCGAAGTCGATATGCGCGCCAACAAGATCCAGGTCAAGGACGCGATTGAGCGCATCTTCGATGTGGACGTGCTGAAGGTCAGTACGATGGTGATGCCCGCCAAGCGGGGACAGCGTGGCCGCGTGAAATACACCCGCCGTTCGGGGTGGAAGAAGGCCGTTGTAACGGTTGCTCCTGGTCAGGAAATCAGCCTGTTTAATGCCTAGTAAGCTGTTGGGGCCGGGTTCAGAAATCCGCACCTCACGGGGCTAATGAACACCGGACCGCGTTTAGATTGAGGTTAACCAATGCCAGTCAAGAAGTATAAGCCTACATCGCCCGGTCGCCGGGACATGACAGGCAACTCCTTTGAGGAGATCACCCGTTCGACCCCGGAGCGGTCGCTGCTGGGCGAACGGCGTGGCCGTGGCGGTCGCAATAATGCGGGCCGCGTTACCGTTCGCCATCGTGGCGGCGGGCACAAGCGTCGTTACCGTCTGATTGACTTCAAGCGGGATAAGGCCGGGATCGCTGCGCGCGTGGATTCGATCGAGTACGATCCGAACCGCTCCGCGCGTATCGCCTTGCTGATCTACGCTGACGGTGAGAAGCGCTATATCATCGCGCCGCTGGATCTGCGCGTGGGTGACACCGTCGTGAGCGGCCCGACCGCCGACGTGCGCACCGGTAACACGCTGCCGATCCGCAACATCCCGGTCGGCTCGCTGATCCACAACGTCGAGCTGGAGCCCGGTCGTGGCGGCCAGCTGGCGCGCGCTGCCGGTACGTCGGCGCAGTTGTTGGGCCGTGAAGGCAAGTATGCCACCGTCCGTCTGCCCAGTGGTGAAGTTCGCCGCATTCACGAAGATTGCATGGCGACCATCGGTCAGGTTGGCAACACGGATCACGGTAACGTAAAGCTTGGCAAGGCTGGTCGCAAGCGCTGGATGGGCTGGCGGCCTACGGTGCGCGGTACCGCGATGGATCCCAACAGCCACCCGCACGGTGGTGGTGAAGGTCGTTCGCCGGTCGGCATGGCCGGGCCTAAGACACCCTGGGGGAAGCCGGCGCTGGGCAAGAAGACCCGCCGTAATAAGCGCACGGATCGCTATATTGTGCGTCGTCGCGGTAAGCGTCGGTAGTTTGTTCGGAGGCAGGAATGTCACGTTCGCTTAAGAAGGGGCCCTATATCGAGCCCAAACTGCTGCGCAAGGTCGAAGGTATGTCCGAGCGCGGCGAAAAGAAGGTTATCCGCACGTGGAGCCGGGCCTCGACGATCTTCCCGCAGATGGTCGGGTTTACGATTGCCGTCCACGATGGCCGTCGCCACGTGCCGATTTACGTCACCGAAAATATGGTTGGCCACAAGCTCGGTGAATTTGCGCCTACGCGCACGTACCGCGGCCACCTCGTCGAACGCAAGAAGAAGAAGTAGGCCGGGACGGGAAGGAATTAAGCCATGGAAGTTCGTGCAGTTGCCCGTTACTTGCCGATCTCTGCTCAGAAGATCCGGTTGGTGTGTGACCAGGTTCGCGGTATGGACGCCGACCAGGCGCTGACCGTGCTGCGGTTCATGCCGCACAAGGGAGCCGAGTTCGCATACAAGCTGATCGAGTCCGCCGTTGCGAACGGCGAAATGAACCTGGAACTGAACCGCCAGGACCTGTACATTTCATCGTTGATGGCAGACGAGGGGCCGAGCCTAAAGCGAGTGAAGGCCGGCGCGCGTGGGCGGTACAAGCCACGCACGAAGCGTACGTCTCACCTCACCGTCGTTCTGCGTGAGCGTGAGGAGGAGAGAGTTTAATGGGACGGAAGATTCATCCTGTCGGTTTCCGCCTCAAGATCAACCGCGACTGGTCTGCGCGGTGGTTCGCTGAGGGCGATCGTTACCGCAGCTTGCTTCAGGAAGACTTCGAAATCCGCCGCTTCGTTGAGAAGGAAGCGGATCGCGCTGGTATCGCGAGCGTCGAGATCGAACGTTATCCGAACCAGGTCCAGGTCACGCTGTTCACCGCCAAGCCCGGCATCGTCATTGGGCGCAAAGGTGAAAGCGTCAAGAAGCTGCGCCAGGGTCTCGAAGAAGTCACCGGCAAGAAGGTGAAGGTCGAGGTCGAGGAAGTTGACAAGCCGGACCTCAGCGCCCGTCTGGTGGCTCTGAACATCGCCGGGCAGCTTGAGCGCCGTATCGGCCACAGCCGCGCCATGAAGCGCGCGATCAGCCAGGCCATGCGCCAGGGCGCCAAGGGCATCAAGATCCAGGTCAGCGGTCGTCTGGCCGGTGCCGAAATGGCTCGTCGCGAATGGCAGATGGAAGGCCAGGTCCCGCGTAACACGCTGCGCTCGGTGATCGACTATGGCACGGCTGAAGCGCTGACTACCTTCGGGCGGATCGGCATCAAGGTCTGGATCTACAAGGGCGAAGCGGCTCACGAAGAGACGCGCCCCGTGGAGCAGACTGACGTCTACGTGAGCCAGTAACAGCGGGCCTTTTCTCCCTCTTCGATCGAAGAGGGTGGGCCTGGCTTTTAGGAGTGAACCATTATGTTGATGCCAAAGCGGGTTAAATACCGCAAAACGTTCCGTGGTCGTATGCGGGGCAAGGCAACGCGCGGCAATGTCGTGCAGTTTGGCGATTATGGCCTCCAGGCGCTCGAACCGGCCTGGATCACCAGCCGCCAGATCGAGGCCGCCCGCCGTACGATCATGCGCTCCATCAAACGTCGTGGCCGCGTGTGGATTCGCGTCTTCCCCGATAAGCCCGTGACCAAGCGTGCGGCGGAAAGCCGTATGGGTAAGGGTAAGGGGTCGGTGGATCATTACGTGGCTGTGGTTCGCCCGGGTCTGGTGCTGTTCGAAATGGCGGGGATCGAAGAAGAAATCGCGCGTGAGGCGCTGCGCCTGGCCGCGTTCAAGCTCCCGATCAACGTCAAGTTCGTGAAGCGCTCCGACCCGATTTCGGGCGAGGAGGTCGAGTAAGTCATGGCCACAACCAAAACGCGTGAAATCCGCCAGCTGACGGATGAAGAGATCTACCAGGCCATTCACGACGCCAAGGAAGAAATGTTCAACCTGCGTTTCCAGTGGGCGTCGGGCCAGCTCGAAGACTATACGCGCATTCGTCAGCTCAAGAAGGCGGTTGCGCGCTACCTGACGATCCTGCGCGAGCGTGATCTGGCCGCCGAGGTGGTGCAGGAGGAGAACAATGCCTAACAATCGTCGCCGGCTTCAGGGCCGCGTAGTGCGCAATCAGATGGACAAGACGGTGGTCGTCGCGGTCGAAACGACCAAGCGTCACCCGCTGTACAAGAAGGTCATTCGGACGACCAAGAACTTCATGGCCCATGACGAAAGCAACCAGATCCCCGTGGGCGCGCTGGTTCAGATCGTCGAGAGCCGCCCGATCAGCAAGACTAAGACCTGGGTGGTCGAGAGCGTGCTGGCTCTGCCCGAAGCTGAGGCCTAACCAGTACACACCGGAAACGAGGCGAAGGTAATATGATCCAGCACGAGACACGATTGAAGGTTGCCGATAACACCGGCGCGCGTGAACTGCTCGTGATTCACATCTACGGCGGCTCGACGCGTAAGACCGCGACCGTAGGCGACATCGTGGTGGCTGCCGTGAAGTCGGCAACGCCGCAGGGCTCAGTGAAGAAGAGCGATGTCGTGCGGGCCGTGATTGTGCGGACTGCGAAGGAATATCGCCGCGACGACGGGTCGTACATCAAGTTCGACGACAACGCAGCGGTGATTCTGCAGGGCGAAACGAAAGACCCGCGCGGTACGCGTATTTTTGGCCCGGTCGCACGCGAGCTGCGTGAGCGGGGCTTCATGAAGATCGTCTCCCTGGCGCCTGAGACGCTGTAACCGCCCAGGCGCGGTGTGAGAGTGGAGTAGCGCAAACATGCAACGGATTAAGAAGGGCGATACGGTCGAAGTGATCGCCGGTTCCGACAAGGGCGCGCGCGGTGAAGTGCTCAACGTGCTGCCCAAGGAAGATCGCGTGGTCATCGAGCGGGTGAACATCGTGAAGAAGCATCAGCGTCCGGTGAGCGCAGGCCGCCAGCAGGTCCAGCCGGGTATCATCGAATACGAGGCGCCGATTCACCTCTCGAACGTAATGTTGGTGTGCCCGCAGTGCGACAAGCCGACCCGCGTTGGCTATCGCGTCAACGAAGATGGTACGAAGGTCCGTGTCTGCCGCGCTTGCGCGAGCGACATCGACTAGCCGTCTTCAGAAGTGAGGGTGAAGTCAGATGGCAACGAATAATATGTTGGAGCGCTATCGCAATGATGTCGCGCCGGCATTGATGGAAGAGTTCGGTTACGCCAGCTCGATGCAGATTCCGCGCATCAAGAAGGTGACCGTGAACATCGGGGTGGGCGAGGCGTTGGACAATGCTAAGGCGCTCGATGCGGCGGTCGAAGACCTGCGCAAGATCTGCGGGCAGCAGCCGGTCATCACCAAGGCGCGTGTCAGCATCGCGGCGTTCAAGCTGCGTGAAGGCCGCTCCATCGGAGTGAAGGTTGACCTGCGGGGTGAGCGTATGTGGTCGCTGCTCGACCGGTTGGTGAACATTGCGCTGCCGCGTACGCGTGACTTCAGCGGCATCAGCGCGGACGCGTTCGACGGGCGAGGGAACTACACCCTCGGCATGCGCGAGCAAATTCTGTTCCCCGAGATTGAGTACGATAAAATTGACAAAGTGCGTGGTATGGAAATCACCATCGTCACCACCGCGCAGACGGATGAAGAGGGACGCCGCCTACTCAAACTGATGGGCATGCCGTTCCGCCAGCAGTAGTGGTTGTCTTGTAGGGCTTAGGTATCAGGGAAGGTTTTACCCTATGGCAAAAAAGTCCATGGTAGCGCGCGAAAAGCATCGTAAGTATAAGGTGCGCGTCCGCAACCGCTGCCAGTACGTTGACCCGGATTCGGGGAAGGTCTGCGGACGGCCTCGGGGCTACATGCGTCGTTTCGGCCTGTGCCGTATCCACTTCCGCGAACTGGCGCTTGAGGGCAAGATCCCCGGCGTCGTCAAGTCAAGCTGGTAACCGGAGAAACTGAATCATGACTAACGATCCGATTTCCGATATGCTGACCCGCATTCGTAACGCCGTGATGGTCGGTCACACGACCGTCTCCATGCCCAATACCAAGGTGTTGGTGGCAGTGGCGAAGATCCTGAAGGCGGAAGGCTATATCGAAGACTTCTCGGTGGGCGATGAAACGCCCGCTCCGATCCTGACCATCCAGCTGAAGTACTGGGGCAAGCGCCGCGAGCGCCGCCCGGTCGTCAGCCACCTGGAGCGCGTCAGCAAGCCGGGCCGCCGTGTGTACGTCAGCCGCAAGGAAATCCCGTGGGTGATGAGCGGTCTGGGAATCGCGGTTTTGTCCACGCCACAGGGCGTGATGACTGGTCATCAAGCGTATCGCCGGGGCATCGGTGGCGAGGTGCTCTGCTACGTCTGGTAATTCACCGGGCGAGCAGAGCGCCGATAGACGCCTGATCTGAGTGACTCGGGTCATGGTAAAGGCTCAGGGCGAGATGGTCGAACTTCAGTTGATCGTGATCGCCCAGACGCTTTACGACCGGCCCACATTCAGACAGTTGCCTCTGGCCTCTGATTGTAACATGAGTGAAGAAGTGAAGAGAGGATAGAACCGTGTCACGAATTGGAAAAAAACCGGTTCCGATCCCGGCCAAGGTGCAAGTCAACATCGACGGCACGGAAGTGACCGTCAAGGGTCCAAAGGGCCAACTGTTCCATAAGTTCCCGGCAGACGTGACGATTGCGCAGGAAGAAGGCGTGGTAGTTGTGACGCGCCCCTCCGATCTCCCGAAGCACCGTGCGCTGCACGGCATGACCCGCGCGCTGATCGCAAACATGGTCAGCGGCGTGAGCGAAGGCTTCGAGCGCGTGCTGGAAATCGAAGGTGTGGGTTACCGCGCCGAGATGGATGGCAAGACCCTGGTGTTGTACTTGGGCTATTCGCACCCTATCCGGGTCGAGCCGCCGGCGGATGTCGAGTTTGCGGCGGAAGAACGCGGACGTCTCATCCGCATTCGTGGGATCGATAAGCAGGTCGTTGGCGAACTGGCAGCCGAGATCCGGAAAATGCGTCCGCCGGAGCCCTACAAGGGCAAGGGCGTGCGCTACCAGGGTGAGCGGATTCGCCGCAAGGCCGGTAAGACGGGCAAGGCATAATTGCCGTCGCCAAGAGGTGAATGCTATGGGCGAAAAAGAACGTATTGCACGTAAGCGCCGGCAACGTCGGGTGCGCGCCAAGATTTCTGGCACGCCTGCACGTCCGCGCCTGAACGTATTTCGCAGCCTGGGCAATATCTACGCCCAGGTGATCGATGACACAGCGGGCTTCACGCTCGCTTCGGCCTCGACGGTGGACCGCGAACTGCGCGACCAGGTCGAAGGTAAGTCGAAGACGGAAGCCGCCAAGCTGGTGGGTGAACTGGTCGCCAAGCGCGCGCAGAGCGCCGGGGTGACGCAGGTCGTCTTCGACCGCGGTGGGTACCGCTTCCACGGTCGCGTCAAGGCTCTGGCCGATGGCGCCCGCGAAGCCGGGCTCCAATTCTAGACAGCACACGTTTGTCACAAGAACCGGGGAGCAACTGCCGATGGGCGGCTCCCCGGCGAGAGCGCTAGCTACTGGAGATGAACATGGGAAGACGACAACCGCGGCGTGAGGAAGACCGCGAAGAACTCGATGAGCGCGTCATTGACATCACCCGTGTGGCCAAGGTGGTCAAGGGTGGTCGTCGGTTTGCTTTCCGCGCCGTCGTGGTCGTGGGCGACAACCAGGGCCGCGTAGGTATCGGCGTTGGTAAGGCGCGCGGCGTGCCGGATTCGATCCGCAAGGCGTCGGATCGCGCGCGTCGCAATATGACGAGCGTTTCTCTGTCGGGCCGCACGATCCCGCATCCTATCACCACCAAGCATGGTGGCGCGGTCGTGATGCTCAAGCCTGCGTCGCCCGGTACGGGTGTTATTGCGGGTGGTGGTGTGCGTGCCGTGCTCGAAGCAGCCGGTGTGCAGGACATTCTGAGCAAGAGTCAGGGCAGCGCGAACACGCTCAACGTGGCGCACGCGACCCTCGATGCTCTGCGCTCCCTGCGCGATGTGGACCAGTTGGCGCGGATGCGCGGCAAGTCCCTTGCCGAAGTCCAGCCCTTCTGGAAGCGAGGGGCGAAGAGCAATGGCTGAGAAACAGATCCGGGTCACGCTGGTGAAAAGCCCCATCGGCTACACCGTGCGCCAGAAGGCGACAGTGCATGCCCTGGGACTGCGCAAACTGAATGACAGCGTTACGCACAACGACACACCGCCGGTTCGTGGCATGATCAACAAGGTCAGCCACCTGGTTACGGTGGAGGAACTTTAAATGAAGCTGCACGATCTGCGCCCGGACGAAGGGGCGAAGAAGAACCGGAAGCGCGTTGGTCGCGGTATCTCGGCGGGTCAGGGTAAAACCTCCGGTCGCGGTACGAAGGGCCAGGGCGCACGTTCCGGCGGCGGCAAGGGTGCATACTTCGAAGGTGGGCAGCTCCCACTGGTGCGCCGTTTGCCGTTCAAGCGTGGTTTTACGAATATTTTCCGCGTTGAATATCAAGAAGTGAACCTCGACGATCTGACCCGTGTGTTCGGTAAGGGTGACGAGGCGACGCCGGAAAGCATGGCGGCTAAGGGCCTGATTCGCAAGGGCGACCAGCCGGTGGTGATCCTGGGCCGGGGCGAGATTGAAGTCGCCCTGACCGTCAAGGCACACCGGTTCTCGGGCAGCGCGCGCGAGAAGATCGAAAAGGCCGGCGGATCGGTTCAGGAGCTTGAAGTCTTCCTGACCGGGCCGTTTGCGACGGTCAAGAAGCTCCGCAAGGAGCAGCTTGAAGAGCTTCGCGCTCGCCGGGCCGCCGAGGCAGAATGATCATAGACGGGCCGGGGCAGTTGCGGCTGCGCCCGGCCCTTCCGTTAAAGCAAGAGCTGAGTTTTAACAGTCAAAAGGGAACCTCACGATGATTGAAGCGCTGCAAAATGCATTTCGGTTGCCGGATCTCCGGCGGAAAATGCTATATACCGCGCTGATCCTGATCGTCTACCAGTTCGCCGCGCACGTTACCGTTCCGGGCGTTGACCGGACCGTGCTCGACAACCTGTTCAACAGCGACGAATCGGGTTTTCTGAGTGTGCTTAACCTGCTCTCAGGCGGCGCTGTTTCAAACTTTAGCGTCATCGCGAACGGTGTCTACCCGTACATCACGGCCTCGATTATTCTTCAGCTTCTGGTCCCGATCATCCCGGCGCTCGAACAGTTGTCGAAGGAACCGGGCGGGATGGAGAAAATCAACGGGCAGTATACCTACTACCTGGCGATTCCGATGGCCGCGCTTCAGTCTATCGGGCAGATCAATATCTTCCAGAGCCAGATCGATCAGGTTCAGGGTGGTACGCTCATCCCCGGCTTCGGGTTTGGCGCGGGTAGCGACTTGCTGACGACGCTTTCGGTGATTGTGACGATGACCGCCGGTACGATGTTTGCGATCTGGCTGGGTGAGCTGATCACCGAGCAGGGCATCGGCAACGGTATCTCGATCATCATCTTCGCGGGAATCGTGGCCCGTGTGCCGTCGAATCTCTACAGCCTGCTTGAGACGCACTTCATCTTCAACCTGCTCGCGTTCGTCCTGCTGACGATCGTGACGGTGGTGGTGATCGTCGTCATCCAGGAAGGGACGCGGCGTATCCCGGTCCAGTACGGCAAGCGCGTTCGTGGCCGCAAGATGTACGGCGGCGGCACGACGCACATCCCGCTGAAGGTCAACACGGCAGGCATGATCCCGCTGATCTTCGCGCAGTCCATCGTGACCTTCCCCGCGATCATCGCTGGTTTCTTCAGCGGCAGCGCGGCGGTCAAGATCCAGGACATCTTCGGCAATCAGCAGGGGTTCATCTACTGGTTCCTGTACTTCTGGCTGGTGGTAGGCTTCACCTACTTCTACACCGGCGTGATGATCCAGAACCAGAACCTGGGTGAAAACCTGCAGAAGAATGGCGGCTTCATCCCCGGTATCCGTCCGGGTCGCCGCACGCAGGAATACATCAACCGTATCGTGAACCGGATTACGCTGGTCGGTGCGGTCTTCCTCGGCGCGGTCGCCATTCTGCCCGGCATCATGCGCGTGGTCCAGACCCTGGTTCTGGGGCAGGCGGCCACCAACCGTAACCCGGCGTTGGTCATCAGCAGCGCGGGCCTGATCATCGTGGTCGGTGTTGTCATCGACACGATGCGCCAGCTCGAAGCGCAGTTGATGATGCGTAATTACGACGGGTTCATGCGCTAAACCAGCGCGGCACATCACGATAAACAATTCATGTGAAGGGGCTGCTCGTACAGGGTCCCTTCACAAACGAATGCAAACAGTCACCCAACACGGTTGTGTCGGGCGGCAGCAGAAAGCCGGTACGTTCAAAGCATCATGCAGCGATCAGCAGTAATCCCGAAAACGGCGGAAGAACTCATCATCATGCGCGAAGCCGGGCGCATCACGGCCATGGCGCTGCACGCCATGCGCGAGGCGATCCGCCCCGGCATCAGCACGCACGAACTGGATGAGCTCGCGGCGGACGTAATCCGTAAGCATCACGCGACGCCCGCTTTTCTGGGGTATCCGCCGGGCAGCGCTCACCCGTTCCCGGCTACGGCTACCATCTCGATCAATGAGGAATTGGTGCACGGTATTCCTTCGCGCGAACGCTTTTTGCAGGAGGGCGATATCGTCAGCCTGGACTGCGGCGCGATCTATAAGGGATACGTGGGCGATTCGGCCCTGTCGGTTGGCGTGGGGGCGATTTCCGAAGAGGCGCAGAAGCTCCTCAACGTGACGGAAGAAGCGCTCCGCGTTGGGCTGGATCAGGCCCGTGCCGGAAATGAAACGAGCGACATCTCGCGCGCGGTGCAGGCGTATGTCGAGGATCATGGATATAGCGTTGTGCGCGAATACACCGGTCACGGGGTAGGGCGCACGATGCACGAGCCGCCGCAGGTCCCCAACTGGTGGCCGCGCGGACGGCAGCGGGTACGCGGCTGGCAGAGCGTCCGGCTGGAGCCGGGCATCACGTTCGCCGTCGAGCCGATGGTCAACGTCGGGCGGCCCGAAACGCGGACACTGGGCGATCACTGGACAGTCGTCACGCGAGATGGCTCGTTGTGCGCTCACTTCGAGCACACAATCGCCATCGCACCGAGCGGTCCGCCGCTGATTTTGACGGCACTATAGGCGCGCGCCGGGCTTACCTGGACGTGTGGCCCGCCGGTTAACGACAAGTTAACCCTGGTCAAAGCCTTCGTTTTTCGCTAGAATTACCGTTCCGTCCGGCGTAGACCGGAGGACGGAGTATATAGGGAGTTGCATCCATATGGCACGTATTGAAGGTGTGGACCTCCCGCGCAATAAGCGCGTCGAAGTGGCACTCACCTACATCTACGGCATTGGCCCCACCCGCAGCCAGGGTATCCTGGGCGCGACCGGGATCAGCCCCGATACGCGCGTCAAGGACCTGACCGAAGCGGAGATTCAGTCTCTGCGTGAAGCGGTCGCCAATTTTCGCGTAGAAGGTGAACTGCGCCGCGAGGTTCAGCTCAACATCAAGCGACTGATCGAAATCGGCAGCTACCGTGGCCTGCGTCATCGCCGCAATTTGCCGGTGCATGGGCAGCGCACCAAGACCAACGCGCGCACGCGCAAGGGTCCCAAGAAGACGGTTGCCGGTCGTGGTCGTCGTCGCGGCGCGAAGAAGAAGTAAGTCCGCTACGCAACGCCAGGCAGTCATGCTCCGCACCCAGGGCAGGTGGTCGGCGCTTTGCGCTGTCCGTCGCCCTGTTCACCGCGAACGGTGCGGCGCGGGATCGCGGCCTGAAATGTTTGTTGGGCTGCGGGTGAACATCCGCATGATGAGGAGATAGCGAGGATCAATGGGACGTACACGGAGAGGGCCACGCCGCGGCGGGCCGAAGAAGGTAAGAAAGAATATACCGTACGGACAGGCACACATTCAGGCCACGTTCAACAACACGATCGTCTCGATGAGCGATCAGCAGGGCAACGTGGTCGCGTGGGCCAGTGCGGGAACCGCCGGCTTCAAGGGCAGCCGCAAGAGCACGCCCTATGCCGCGCGTATGGTCGCGCAGCAGGCCGCTGAAAACGCCAAAGAACACGGCATGCAGGAAGTGGACGTGTTCGTGAAGGGGCCTGGCCCCGGTCGTGAATCTGCGATTCGCGCCATCCAGGCGAGCGGGGTGAAGGTTCGTTCGATCACGGACGTCACGCCTATCCCGCACAACGGGGTGCGCCCGCCCAAGAAGCGGCGTGTCTAGCAGCATGTTTTTTCGTATCTATACCGGTGTAAACACACCAGCGTAGTGTGGAGGAAGCCAAACATCAATGGCACGTTATACTGGACCTGTTTGTAAGCTCTGCCGCCGCGATGGCGAAAAGCTCTTCCTGAAGGGTGCACGTTGCCTCTCTGCGAAGTGCTCCGTAGAGCGCCGCACCTACCCCCCTGGCCAGCATGGTAAGGACGCCCAGTTCCGCCGTGGCCGTGGCTCCGACTATTCGCTCCAGCTGCGTGAAAAGCAGAAGGCCCGCCGCATTTATGGCGTCCTTGAGCGCCAGTTCCGCCGCTATTTCAGTGAAGCCCTGCGCCGTCCGGGCCTGACCGGCTCGAACTTGCTGACGATCCTGGAAAGCCGCCTGGACAATGTTGTGTACCGTCTCGGCTGGGCCGATTCTCGCGCGCATGCGCGCCAGATCGTGCAGCACGGCCACATCACGATCAACGGTCGCCGGACGAATATTCCGTCCTACCTGGTGCGCCCCAACGATGTGGTGGCTATTCGTGACGAAAGCCGGAGCCGCCAGTATTTCAAAGAACTGCGCGCCTACATGGAAGACCGTCCGCAGGCCCCTGAATGGCTGAGTGTCAATATGGGCGCTATGGCGGGCACAGTGCTGCGCGTGCCGGAACGTCGTGATGTCGATCTTCCGCTCAACGAGCAGCTCATCGTCGAATACTATTCGCGCTAAACATGTTGGCCGTACGACCCGACCGGTTAGTAAGTCCCGAATGAAGGAGGGGGCGTGGTCACAAACAACATGGTATTGCCCAAAATCGAAGGGGATGCGACGTCCCAGCGGTACGGTCGCTTCATCATCAGCCCCCTTGAAAATGGCTATGGGATCACAGTGGGCAATGCACTGCGGCGCGTGCTGTTGTCGTCACTACCCGGCGCAGCCGTAACGTCGATCCGTGTTTCGGGCGTTCCTCATGAGTTCTCCGCCATTCCGAATGTGCGCGAGGACATGACCCAGCTGATCTTGCAGGTCAAGCAGTTGCGCCTGAAGCTCTACGATGCGGAATCGGCTCGCTTGCGCCTGGAGGTGCATGGCGAGGGGACTGTGACGGCGGCGGATATCATCTGCCCCGCCGAAGTTGAGATCATCAACCCGGACCTGTACCTGTTCACTGCTGACTCGGATGATGCTCAGCTTGAGATCGAGTTTACCGTCCAGAGCGGGCGCGGTTATTCGCCTGCCGAGGAGCGGGGCCGTCTGCCCATCGGTGAGCTGCCGATTGATGCGATCTTCAGCCCGATCAAGCGCGTGAACTATGACGTAGAACGTGCGCGCGTTGGTCAGCGCACGAACTATGACAAGCTGATCCTGGAAATCTGGACCGACGGAACCATTCGCCCCGAAGAAGCGATGAGCCAGTCGGCGGAAATGCTGATGAAGCATCTCATCATCATCGCGGGTGTCAGCGAGGAATCGCTTATGCCTGCGGCTGAGGAACAGCCGGAACCCGATCCGAATGCGCTCCCGCCGGAGACGTATGAGACGCCGATCGAAACGCTGGACCTGAGTGTGCGTGTGTTCAACTCGTTGAAGCGCACGGGCATCACCAACGTTGGCGAAGTGCTCGAAATGCTCGACCGGGGGCCGGACGCGATGCTCGCCATTCGTAACTTTGGCGAGAAATCGCTGGATGAACTGGTCAGCCGGCTGAAGGAAAAGAACTACCTGAGTCCCGAGCACGACATCTTCTCCGGCAGCTAAGCCGCTGAGATCTACGAGGAACGACTGTTATGCGACATCGAGTAGCTGGAAAACACCTGGGTCGGAGCGCCGACCAGCGTCGTGCCCTTCGCCGTGGCCTGATGACGGAGCTGTTCCGTCACGAGCGCATCACCACGACCGAAGCGAAGGCCCGCGCGATTCGCGCCGAGGCCGAAAAACTGATCACGATCGCCAAGCGGTCGCTGGCGCACGAGGATAAGTCCCGTGCCGTGCACGCGCGCCGTATCGTGATGTCTCGCCTGAACAGCCAGGAAGCGGTTGCCAAGATCTTCGATGAGCTGGCACCCCGCTACGAGGCGCGTCCCGGTGGTTATACCCGCGTGTACAAGCTCGGCTTGCGCAAGGGCGATGCCTCCCAGATGGCGCTGATCGAACTGGTGGACCGCGAGGAAGCGTAAGGATTGGTGGAAGGGCTGCGCTATCGGGCGGTGGTCGCCTATGATGGCACCGACTACTTCGGGTTCCAGCGCCAGGCCAGCGCCCCCACCATTCAAGGAACGATAGAAGCGGCTCTGCTCCAGGTGACTCGACAACCGGCAACTATCCTTGGAGCAGGCCGCACTGATGCAGGAGTACATGCAACCGGGCAGGTGATTGCGTTCGACGTAGAGTGGAAACATCCCCCGCGCGATCTTGAGCGGGCGCTGAATGCCACTCTTCCCAACGCCATCGCCGTCCGAACCCTCGAAGTGGCGGACCGGGCGTTTCATCCGCGCTTCGACGCCCGGAGCAGACTCTACGAATACACGCTGTATGCCGCGCCGGTGCGGCAGCCGTTACGCGAGCGGTTTGGGTGGCACCTGTACACCCGCGAGGCGCTCGATATCGAGGCGATGCAGCGTGCGGCGAGCAGCTTGATGGGTGTGCACGACTTCGCAACCTTTGGCCGCCCGCCGCAGGGAGAAAGCACGACACGGGAAGTGCTGCGATCTGAGCTTAGTCTCATGGCGCAGCCGGACCCGGAAACGCAAGTCGTCCGGTACGTTATCGAAGCCAACGCTTTTTTGTACCGGATGGTTCGGCGGATTGTCGGGGCTTTGGCCCAGGTAGGCGGTGGGAAACTCTCGCCGGAAGCGTTCGAAGCAGCGTTACAAGCCGCGGATGAAACCTGTTTGAACCATATGGCGTCCGCGAGCGGGCTGTGTTTAGCCAAGGTAAGCTATTAAAGTGAGCGGGGAGACGCCCGCTGGAGTATAAAGCATGAGGATCAAGACCTACACCCCCACGCCGGAAGATATCCAGCGCGAGTGGTACGTGGTAGATGCCAAGGACAAAACCCTCGGGCGTCTCGCCACCGAGGTCGCGCGGATTCTGCGCGGCAAACATAAGCCGATCTTCGCCCCCCACATGGACACGGGCGACTACGTGATCATCATCAACTGCGAGAAGATCCGGGTCACCGGCGACAAGCTGGACTCGAAGGTCTACTACCGTCACTCGGGCTACCCGGGCGGGATTAAGTCCGTGACGTTGCGTCAGCAGCTCGACAAGTTCCCGGACCGCGTCCTTCATGAAGCCGTTCGTGGAATGCTGCCCAAGAACAAGCTGGGCCGTGCAATGATCAAGAAGCTCAAGATCTATTCGGGCGACAAGCACCCGCACCAGGCCCAGCAGCCCAAGGTGCTCGATCTTTAAGCGCTAAGAGGAAGAAGTAAATCATGGCGAACCAGTATTACGAAGGCATTGGGCGGCGCAAGCGTTCGACGGCGCGTGTCCGGCTGTGGACCGGCGGCAACGGCAGTGTCGTGATTAACGACAAGCCGGGTGAAGACTTCCTGTCGCGCGAGGGCGATCTCGCCCTGGCGACGGCTCCGCTGCGGGCGGTGGCCCAGGAAGCGGCTTACAACATAACCGTGAAGGTCAACGGCGGCGGTGTGACCGGCCAGCGTGACGCGATCCAGCTTGGTATTGCTCGCGCACTCGTCGAGATTGAGCCGGAATGGCGTTCTACGCTGCGCCAGGGCGACTTCCTGTCGCGCGACCCGCGCATCAAGGAACGCAAGAAGCCCGGTCTCAAGCGTGCCCGTAAGGCCCCGACCTACACCAAGCGTTAAGCTCGCGGCCCGTACCGGCAGCATGACCTTTTCAGGCAAAACCCCCAGGGGAATCCGTGGGGATTTTGCCTGTTTGCGTTTATAACAGACAGAGCGCACGAATAGTACAGGTAGGGAGATGGGTATGTCTTCTCAGTTGGATTTGCGCCGGGCCGAGCAGGCTCTGGCGGCGCTGAATCTGGACCCACTGAACGGTCTGCAACTGCTGGATGCGACGCGCTTTTCCGGGCAGCATCACCCGCCGCTAAACCCCGATCTGCCCGCTCTGATTCTGAACGTTATGGGCGACGATGTGGCCCTGATCCGCCACGTTCTGCTGAACCAATACCCCGAACTGCATGAGGTCTCGGTGATCTCCTTTGGCCGCGACGACCAGCCTGTTGTGGACCCGTTCCAACTGGTCCGGCTGCAAGCCGACAGCACGTGCTGGGGGTCGCTAGTTGTGTTGTACGTCCCCGCGCTGCCCGAGCCGGGCAGCTTCGAGCGGTTCCAGGAGACGATCGCGCATCTGCGTGCGCCGGAGGGCTGCCCGTGGGATCGCAAGCAGACGCACAGCTCGCTGCGGCCCTACGTGCTGGAGGAGACGTACGAAGTTCTTGACGCGCTCGACGCGGGCGATATGGACGCTCTGCGCGAGGAGCTGGGCGACCTGCTGCTCCAGATCGTGCTCCACAGCCAGATCGCGGTCGAGGCAGGTGAGTTCCGCATGGCCGATGTGATCGCTGCCGTGAACGAAAAGCTGATCCGCCGCCATCCGCACGTCTGGGGCGATGTGAACGTCAACAACGACGAAGACGTAAAGGTCAACTGGGACAAGCTCAAGCAGGTGGAGAAGGCCGAAACGCGCGATTCGCGGCTGGACGGGGTGCCGAAGGCGCAGCCCGCGCTGTCGCAGGCATTCAGCTACCAGACGCGCGCAGCGCGTGTGAAATTCGACTGGGACACCGTCGAGCCGGTGATCGCCAAGATCTACGAGGAACTCGACGAATTGAAGATGGCCCAGACCGACGACGACCGCGCAGCGGAGGCGGGTGACGTGTTGTTCGCTACGGTGAACTGGCTGCGCTGGCTGGATATCGATCCCGAGTCGGCGCTGCGGGGTGCGAACCGCCGGTTTTACGAGCGTTTCCATTACATCGAGCAGCAGGCGGCGGCGCGCGGCGTGGATGTGGATGCGCTGTCGTTCGAGGAAATGGATGCCCTGTGGGACGCCGCGAAGGAACATGGCCTTTAAAACACAAAACTCCCAACCGTATGATTGGGAGTTTGTCGGGGCGCCCGGATTTGAACCGGGGACCTCACCGACCCGAACGGTGCGCGCTAGCCAAGCTGCGCTACGCCCCGAATGCGACGTGTAGTGTACACCCTGGGCGATGAGTTGGCAAGGGTGAATTGAAACTTTCGCTTCCGTTTTGCATCGATCTGGATGGCTGAAAATGTCAACCGAAAAACCAGCACCGCACTTCAATACGCTTTCCGACCGCGCGCGTTACTATACGTCTGGCCTGACGTCGCGCCTGGGTCATGCGCTGTGGCAGCGGGGGATTCATCCCGACTGGCTCACCGCCGCCGGACTGGTCATCGTCGCCCTGGCCGGATTGGTCGCGTCGCAGGGACACTTTTTCTGGGCGGGGATCATCGTGATCCTCGGCTCGCCGCTGGACGCGCTGGATGGGGCGGTCGCGCGGGCGATGCAGCGCAAGGGCAAGTTCGGCGCGTTTTTCGATTCCACGCTGGATCGCTACGCGGACGGCTTCCTGTTCATGGGGTTGGCGTATTATTTCAGCGAGCGCGGCAACCAGACCGGCGTGCTGCTCAGCATCCTGGCGCTGCTGGGATCGCTGCTGGTCAGCTACACTCGCGCGCGCGCCGAGGGACTTGACCTCGACTGCAAGATCGGCCTGTTCACGCGCATGGAACGCATCGCGGTGCTGCTGATCATGCTGCTGACAGGGTGGGTGCTGCCGGGCCTGTGGATTATGGTCATCGGCACGCACGTCACCGTGATACAGCGCATAGTCTACGTGTACCAGCAACTCAAGGAAAGGGAGAACGCCTCATGAATGTCGATCAGCGAGGACTTGAGATCGGCCCGTTCGATATCTTCGGTATCACGCTGCACCCGGTTTTTCACTGGTATGGGCTGATTATCGTCCTCGGGATCGCGCTGGCCGCGCTGCTGGCAGCGTGGATGGCGAAGCGTGACGACAAAGATCCCGACGTGGTGTGGGATGCGCTGATCTGGGTCGTGATTTTGGGCGTCGTGTTCGCGCGGGCATGGCATGTGCTGTTTCCGTCGATCTCGATGATCGAGTCGGGGCGCGACACAGGCTGGTACATGAGCCACTTCTTCGATCTCAATGAAGGTCCGCTGGTGATCTGGAGCGGGGGGCTTTCGATCTTCGGCGCGGTGATCGGCGGCGCGCTGGGCGTGCTGCTCTATACGTGGCGGCACAAGCTCGATATCCTCTCGTGGCTGGATATCGCTGCGGTGGCTGTGCCGCTGGGGCAGGCCATCGGGCGTTGGGGAAACTACGTCAACCAGGAACTCTACGGCAAGCCGACCGATCTGCCGTGGGGCATCAAGATCGATAATCCTCCGCTGGAATATTCCGAAGCCACGCGCTTTCACCCGCTGTTCCTGTACGAATCGCTGTGGAACCTGTTCACGGTAGGCATCCTGCTGGTGGTGTGGCTGAAGTTCCGCGACCGCCTGAAAAAAGGCGACATCCTGCTGATGTACCTTGTGATGTATCCCACGGCGCGCGCGCTGCTTGAATTCCTGCGCATCGAAGTGGCGATGTCGGGCGGGCTCAACGTGTCGCAGGTGTTCAGCGCGCTGGTTGCTGTGGCCGCGACGCTGGCGCTGATCGTGCGCCACCGGCATGACATCGCGCGGCGGCTGCGCGGTGAGGGGGCAGAAACGCACGCCCCTATGCCGAAAAATTCATGAATTTTGCCGGAGCACGCGTTCAAGGCTGCGAGTTGGGCGCTACAATCACAGTTGATGCCGGATAAATCGGGTGGGCCGCACCGCACATGATTGAAACGCACGAGCTTACGAAGCGTTATGGCGATTTTCTCGCCGTGGATCGCGTCACCCTCTCGGTTGAGGCGGGCGCGATTTTTGCGATTCTGGGACCGAACGGCGCGGGCAAAACCACGACCGTGCGCATGCTGACTTCGATCCTCCAGCCGACCTCCGGGTGGGCACGTGTGGCAGGGTACGACGTCGCGCAGGACCCCATCAAAGTGCGCTCCATCGTCGGCGTGCTGACCGAGCAGCACGGCCTCTATGAGCGCATGAAGGGCATCGAATACCTCGACTTTTTCGCCCAGGTATACCATCTGCCGGACGACGTGCGCCGCACGCGCCCCTACGAGCTGATGGAGTACTTCGGGCTGGGCGACGCGCTCGACCGGCGTCTGGGTGCGTATTCCAAGGGCATGAAACAGAAGCTGGCGCTGGTGCGTGCCATGCTGCACGACCCGACCGTGCTGCTGCTGGACGAACCGACCTCCGCGATGGACCCGCAGAGCGCCAAGCTGGTGCGCGACGCGATCCGCGAGCTGCGGCGCGAGGAACGCACGGTTGCCATCACCACGCACAATCTGGCCGAAGCGCAGACTCTGGCCGATCGTATTGCGGTGATGCGTCGCGGGCGGATCATCGCCAACGGCACCTTCCGCGAACTGTCGCAGCGCTTCGCTGGTTTGCCGCTGATGGAAGTGCGCCTCGACCAGGCATTGAACGGCGCACTAGGCGAGCTGCGCGGCATGGTCGAGGTGTCCGATCAGGGTGACACATGGCTGCGTTACCGCACGCCGCAGCCTGACACGGATAATCCGGACGTGGTGCGCCGCCTGACCGGGTTGGGGTTTGGCATCGTGACGCTCAGCGAAGTTAGCCGCACGCTCGAAGATGTCTACTTGCAGATCGTCCACGAAGACGAAGGGCACGAACACGATGCTCAAAGCGACTGATCCGGCGAAGTTCGACGCCGTAGGCGGGCTGGCCGTGCCGTCTACCATTCCGCAGGACGAGCGTACGCCGGTTACCCGTACGCTTTCCAACGCGCTGATTGTGACGCGGCGCGAGGTGCGCGACAGCTTCCGCGATTGGCGCATCGTCACGCCGATTTTTCTGCTGACGCTGGTCTTCCCGCTGCTGGCGAACGTGATGACCAACGCCTTCGTCGGCTTTTTCGTCGAACACGGCGCGGATCCGCTGCTGCCGTCGCTGCTGCCACTTATGCCGATGATCGTCGGTTTCTTTCCCGTGTCGATCTCGCTAGTGATCGCGCTGGAAACGTTTGTGGGCGAAAAAGAACGCCTCAGCCTGGAGCCGCTGCTCTCCACGCCGCTGACCAACACCGAGCTGTACCTGGGCAAAGCCTTTGCTGCCATGCTGCCGCCGCTGCTGGCGAGTTACACCGGGGTGATTGTGTACATCAGCGGGCTGATGTTGGGATCGCAGCAATGGCGCCCCCCGGCGATCCTGATCGTGCAGATTTTGGTGCTGACCACCGTGCAGGCGCTGGTGATGGTCACCGGGGCGGTGGTCGTCTCCAGCCAGACCACGTCCACCCGTGCCGCGAACCTGCTGGCGAGCTTCATCGTGATTCCCGTCTCGCTGCTGGTGATGGGCGAAAGCGTGATCATGGTCCAGCCCTACCGCCGCTTCCTGCTGTGGTACGTGTCGTTGGGTTTGCTGGTCGTGGTCGTGCTGCTGGTGCGTATGGGGGCGCGCATCTTCAACCGCGAGGAGCTGTTAGGGCGCTCGCTGGACCAGATCAACATCCGCCACGGGTTCCAGGTGCTGTGGAGCCAGATTAAGGGCGTCGAGGGCCGGTTTTCGCTGCCGAAGTGGTATCGCCAGAGCATCTTTCCCGCGATCGGCAGTTTGAAGGACAGCGCTGCCGTCGTGGCGGTATGCATCGTCGCGGCGCTGGTGCTGGGCGCGATCATGGGCGCACACTGGCGTCTGCCGCTGGATCAGGCCCAGACCGACGAACAGTCGATGGCGGAAAACATGCAGCGGTTCTTCGATCTGGGGCAGGGCAGCCCACACCTGATCCTGGCCGTCGTGATGCAGAACGTGCGCGTGCTTGCGCTAGGAACGCTCCTGGCGATGATTAGCTTCGGCGTCGCGCCGCTGGTGCTGGTCATGCTGCCGTTTGGCATCATCGGCTATCTGGCGGTGCAAATTGCCGGATCGGGCATCGATCCGATCATCGTGCTGGCGGGTGTCGCGCCGCACGGCCTGTTCGAGATCCCTGCGATTTTGCTGTCGGGGGCGGCGGCGCTGCGCCTGGGCAGCATCCTCACCAAACCGCCGCGCGGCATGGTCGCCAGCGAAGTGTGGCTGCGCGCGCTAGGCGACGCGCTGAAACTGGGCGTGGGCGTGGTGCTGCCACTGCTGATCGTGGCCGGTGTGATGGAGGTGCTGGTGACGCCCCACGTGATCGAACTTGTGTTGAAATAGCGGTTGTGGTGTATCCTCTTTGCGAGGAGTGCATCGTACTTCAGAGTGGGGTTAGCGGGGGATCGCTATGGCGCGTCTCATCGTCCTGGGTTCGGCAGCGGCTGTATCTGACGCGGCACACGATAATACGCATTTTGTGCTGCAAGGGGATCACGGAAGCGTGGTGCTGGTGGACTGCGGCTCGAACCCGCTGATCCGGCTCAAGCACTGCGGCGTGCCCCTGGACGATATGAGCGATGTCATCCTCGCGCACTTCCACCCCGACCACGTCGGCAGTCTGCCTCTGATGCTCATGCAGTTGTGGCTGATGGGTCGTAAAAGCTCCCTCCATATCTACGGCCTGCCTCACTGTATTCGCGGCGTTGAAAATATGATGGCCGGTTTTGAATGGGAAAGCTGGCCGGAGTTCTTTCTGGTCGCGTTCCATCGCGTGCCGGAACGCGACGGCGTGCTGCTGCTCGACAACGACGATTTCCGCATCATCTCGTGGCCGACGCGCCACTTCCTGCCGACCATCGGATTTCGCGTC
This sequence comes from Aggregatilinea sp., assembly GCF_036822615.1. Taxonomy (NCBI): domain Bacteria; kingdom Bacillati; phylum Chloroflexota; class Anaerolineae; order Aggregatilineales; family Aggregatilineaceae; genus Aggregatilinea; species Aggregatilinea sp. The sequence continues at coordinate 23,219 of NZ_DAISHJ010000028.1, forward strand.
GAGGTCAAGACGTCGGGTAAAGTGATCGGCTATTCGTGCGATACCGAACCCGTGCCCGCGATCACCGCGCTGGCGCAGAACGTCGATCTGCTGCTGCACGAAGCATCGGGCGAAGGAGCGGGGCATTCCAGCGCAGCCCAGGCAGGGCAGGTTGCCTCGAAGGCGAATGCTAAACGTCTTGAGCTGATTCACTACTCGGTCAGCGATACGTTTGATCCGGCGGCGTTGGCTGCGGAGGCGCGAACCACATACAGCGGGCCGATCGGTGTGGCGCAAGATTTCACCGTTTATGAAATCTGAAGCGGCCTGCCATCGCTGCGACTGGAATCATGCGTCTGGATGCCGGACCTAACTGTCTGTTTCCTCGTATTTCGCTGCGCAATATTCTATCGTGACTCTTATTGAGGCTCATGCAGCGCCATGCTATGATCGGGGCATAGGCTGGCATTGTAGCTTATGTGTCGGCGCGCTGCCGAATGTGAGCGCGCTAAAAATACGCATCCGGCGAGATCGCCGGAGAGTTGAAACGGGATCTGAGGAATGGTACAGCGTTGGGTGATTGTGCGCCACGCATCAAGCTGGTATCCACCAACAGATGTCTATGAGCAGGGCGATCACCTGGTCGTGGTGGTCGAGGTGGCGGGCATGCGCGACAGTGATTTCAGTGTCGTGCTGCATGGTGATCAGCTCGTGATCAGCGGCGCGCGCCAGCGGACCAATACGGGCGACTGCGCTTTCCACCAGCTTGAGATCCCATTTGGCGAATTTCGAACCGAAGTTACGCTGCCGTGGACCGTCGAACGCAACGAGGTGACGGCAACGTATCGTGATGGCTTCCTGCGCATCGAAATGCCGCGCATCCGCGCGCAGCATATCCAGATCGTGAATACCGAGCTGGAAGAAGTTGAAAGCGCGGGCAGCAGCCCTACGGACCCTGAACAGCCGCTCGAACAGTAGAAGAAGCTGACCTATGGCCAACAAAAAGAAGACCGTGGACGAGCAGCAGCAGCTTGCACTGCCCGAAGACGAAGAACAGACCATCGATACGACGACTCAGGATGATGCCCCGCGCGACGTCGATGTCGCCGGAGCCGAGTTGCCTGCCGAAGCGCAAGAATCTGCCGGGAGCGGAAGTAACCCCGCGCAGGAGATCGAGGTGCATCTGCCGGACGAGCTTCCCATCTTGCCGCTGCGCGGGCTGGTAGTCTATCCGCAGACAACGATCCCACTCAACGTGGGCCAGCCGCGTTCGATCCGGCTGGTGGATGAGACCGTCGCGGGGGATCGTCTGGTGGGGTTGATCGCGTCGAAAGATCCCGATCTCGAGACGCCCAGCCCGGATGATATTTATGAATATGGCACGCTGGCGCAGATTCACCGCCTGTTCCGCGCGCCCGATGGCACGATCCGGTTGCTGGTGCAGGGCGTCGCACGTATCCGCGTGACCGGCTACACCTCGACCGAGCCGTACCTGCGTGCGCATGTGGAGATGGTCCCCGAAGAGGTCGAGGAGTCGCTCGAAGTGCAGGCGCTGATGCGCAGTGTGGTCGAGATGTTCGGGCGCATGGCGGATCTCGCGCCGAGCATCCCCAGCGAACTGCTGAACGCCGCGCTGAGCGTGGAGGACCCGCTTCAGCTCGTTTACGCGCTGGCGACGTATACGCGCCTGGACCTGGACGCCCAGCAGAACCTGCTGCGGCTGGATTCGACGCTGGAAAAGCTGCGTACGCTGATGTCGGTGCTTACCAAGGAGCTTGAAGTCCTTGAGCTGGGGCACAAGATCCAGACCGAAGCACAGTCCGAAATGGAGAAAATGCAGCGCGAATACTTCCTGCGCGAGCAGCTCAAGGCCATCCAGCGCGAACTGGGCGAGGGCGACGAGCAGCTGGTCGAGGTGGAAGAGTTCCGGCGCAAGATCGAAGAAGCGCACATGCCCGAAGAGGCCGAGCGCGAAGCACGCCGCGAGCTGGACCGGCTCCAGCGGCTGCCCACCGCCGCCGCCGAATACGGCGTGATCCGCACCTACCTGGACTGGCTGGTCAACCTGCCGTGGGACGTGCGCACCGATGATAATCTCGACATTGCCCATGCCCGCGAAGTGCTCGAAGAAGATCACTACGGGCTGAAGGACGTCAAGGCGCGCATTCTCGAGTATCTGGCGGTGCGCAAGCTGCGCCAGGAGCGCGTGGGCGAGCGTGAGGAGCGCCCACAGAGCGACCTCGTGCGGCGCGAGCGCGAAGGCGCGATCCTGTGCTTCGTGGGACCGCCCGGCGTGGGTAAAACGTCGCTGGGTATTTCTATCGCGCGGGCGATGGGCCGCAAGTTCACGCGGCTGAGCCTGGGCGGCGTGCGCGACGAGGCCGAGATTCGCGGCTTCCGCCGGACGTACATCGGCGCGATGCCGGGCCGCATGATCCAGACCCTGCGCCGCGTGGAGAGCCGCAACCCGGTCATCATGCTGGACGAGGTGGACAAGCTGGGGCGCGACTTCCGGGGCGATCCGGCGTCGGCGCTGCTGGAAGTGCTCGACCCGGAGCAGAATCACGAGTTCCGCGATCATTACCTGGACGTACCATTCGATCTGTCCGAGGTGATGTTCATCACCACGGCGAACACGCTGGAGACGATCCCCGAGCCGCTGCTCGACCGCATGGAGATCATCATGCTCAGCGGTTACACCGAGCGCGAAAAGGTGCAGATCGCTAAGCAGTACCTTGTGCCGCGCCAGATCCGCGAGAACGGCCTGCGTCCCGACGAGCTAACGCTGACCGACGAAGCGCTGGCGCAGATCATCCGCGACTACACGCGCGAAGCGGGTGTGCGCGGTCTGGAACGTGAAATCGGGCGAGTGGCGCGCAAGGTCGTGACGCGCATCGCGGAAGGTCGCGACGGCCATGCCGAAATCGAGGCGAAGGAAATTCCCGACCTGCTCGATCACCCGCGCTTCCGGTATCAGAACGAAATCGCGGAGCGCACCAGCGATACGCCGGGCGTGGCCGTGGGTCTGTCGGTGACGGCGGCGGGTGGTGATATCCTGTTCATTGAAGCCGCGCAAATGCCCGGCAGCAAGGGGTTCCAGTACACCGGCCAGTTGGGGCAGGTGATGCAGGAAAGTGCGCGCGCGGCCTTCAGCTACGTGCGCAGCAAGGCAAAGGATCTCGGCTTGCCCGAAGATTACTTCGAGCACCGCGACGTGCATCTGCACGTTCCGGCGGGCGCGATTCCCAAAGACGGCCCTTCGGCGGGCGTGACGATGGCAACGGCGCTGGCGTCGCTGTTCACGGGGCGGCCCGTGCGCGGCAACGTGGCGATGACGGGCGAGATCACGCTGCGCGGTCAAGTGATGCCGGTGGGCGGGATCAAGGACAAGGTGCTGGCGGCGCATCGTGCCGGACTTGACACAGTTATACTCCCAAGGCACAATGAAGTGGATCTTGATGACGTTCCCGACGATGTGCGCCAATCCATGACGTTCATTCCGGTGGACAGCGTCGACAAGGCGCTTGACGCGGCACTGGTTCCCGCTGATCGGGCTGTGCCGGATGCGCAACCCAATGCGGAAGATAAGGTACCAATGGGCGAGGTCTAACAAGACCTCTGCCCAGCATTATTGTGGGGGATGTTCTCATTCTATCACCTGAGGAAGTCTGCCTTGCCCAAAATTCTGATCGTCGATGATGACCGTAACACAGCCAAGCTATTGCAGACATTGCTCGAATTAGATGGCTTCGAAGTGTCGACGGCGTCACGCGGCGAAACGGCGCTCGAGATGGCTCAGGAGATTAAGCCTGACGTGTTCCTGGTGGATTATCACCTCACCGACATGGAAGGTATTGACCTGGTGGTAGCGCTTCGCGACAGCCCATTATTTGCGACGACGCCAATTGTGATGGCTTCGGGGTTGAACGTTGAAGACAGTGCCCTGGGAGCAGGCGCGAACAAGTTTTTGTTCAAACCATTTGAGCCAGGTAAGCTTGCCGACCTATTCTATGAGCTGATTGGGTAACGCAGTCTTCTCCTCAAAGTCACCATTATATAGGCCACCTCTGTGGCCCTGACGGAGAGAGAGACTACGTGGCAGGGAAATCACGCCGATCTTCCAGTTCGAAGATGCAGTGGTTCCGAATGGACCTGCATGTTCACACACCGGGGTCAATTGACTACCAGGAACCTGGTGTGACGTATCTTGATATTCTGCGACAGGCGGAGCTGCGCGGCCTGGATATCGTCGCGTTTACCGACCACAACACGATGGCCGGGTACCGGACGATGCGCGACGAAGTGAACAAGCTGGAATATCTCGAACAGCTTGGGCGCATGCAGGCCGAGGAAAAGCGCAATCTGGCCGAATACCGGCGGCTGCTGGATAAAATCCTGGTGCTGCCGGGGTTCGAATTTACGGCGACTTTTGGCTTTCACATCCTCGGCATTTTCTCGCCCGATGTGCCGGTGCGCCAGCTTGAGCACATTTTGCTGAGCCTGAATATCCCCGCGTCTGCTCTGGACGAAGGATCTTCGATCGTTGGCGCGTCGGCGGACGTGCTCACCGCCTACCGCATGATCAACGAGGCGGGAGGCATCGTCATCGCAGCGCACGCCAATTCCAGCCACGGCGTCGCTATGCGCGGCTTCGACTTCGGCGGGCAGACGAAAATCGCTTACACGCAGGACGGCAATCTGCACGCCCTCGAAGTGACCGATCTCGACCGCCCCGGACGCAAGAGCACGGCGCGGTTTTTTGATGGGACCAAGCCCGAATATCCGCGCCGGATGCGCATCGTGCAGGGATCGGATGCGCACCGGCTGGTGATGGACCCGCGTAATCAGAAAAATCTGGGCATCGGTGAGCGCGTGACCGAAGTGCAGCTTCCCGAACGGAGCTTCGAGGCGCTGCGCGAGGTGTTCCTGAGCAACGATTTCGCGCGCACGCGCCCGTACCGCAGCACGCCCGAACAGTACGATCACGTGCAGAACGCCCGCGAAGAGGGCGCGAACATCGTGCAGACGTTCCACGAGAGCATGACGCACCGGGGCGGGCGGCTGTATGCCGTGATCGCGGACGTGTGTGCGATGGCGAATACCAACGGCGGTACGATTTATGTGGGCGTGACGAACAAGCCTAAAGAGCCGCCAATCGGGATCCGCAGCGCGACCGAATCGATCGAGACGCTGCGTACGGAAATCGAGCGCAAGCTGACGCCGCCGCTGGACATCGAGATCGACGTGCTTGAAACCGTGGGCAAGCAGGTGATCCGGCTGCAGGTGCCGCGTGGCGGCGATCCGCCCTATGCCATTGACGACAATAAGATCTACGTGCGGGATGAAGCGGACACGAGTCTGGCCGTGCGCGACGAGATCGTGCAGTTGGTGATGCAAGGGCTGAAGCTCAGCCCGTCTGCAGCGACACCCGCAGCTTCGCCGGAATCGCCCGCGCAGGCTGCTGAGATCGAAACACCGTCGAGCAACGAACAGCTTTCGAGCCCGAAGGCCGAGGCGCCGCGTACCGGTGTGGAGATTATCGCCACCGAGCAGCGTAAGGGCGTGCGTTATCACGTCATGCGCGACCTGCGCAACGGCAGCGTGGTCAAAAATGTGACGCGCTCCTCGGCGCGCCGCCTGTGGCACTACGCGATCAGCCAGAAGGAATCGAACGCGGTCAAGCCCGATCAAGTCGAATGGCAGGGCGAGATCGGCCTGTGGAAGCGCTACAAGCGCGGCGGCACGATCCGGTACGATCTGATCCAGCGTGACGAGGACAGCCTGCACGTCTACTATGGCGTGACCGAAGACGGGATGCACGGCCCGTGGCAGGCCTTTGTCGTGGAGGACGACGCGCTCGAAGAAGCGCAGTCGCAGCCGACGGCAGAATGAACTACAATGGCCAGGGTGACACGCCCTGGCCGTTTTTTATGTCTTAACTTCGATCAGCAGGTGCCCCAGGTTAGCCCACTCGCGCCGGAATTGATCCTGCCCCCGCGCCGCCAGCGGATCGGTGCGCGCCGAATCGACAAACCAGTAAGCGCGTGCGCTGGGGTCCCATCCGGCCAGGACGGCCACATGGGACCAGCCGGTCCATCGCAGCCCTCGCCGCCGGAACGGCTCCCCGAAAATCGGCAGCGGGATGCGATCCGCTGCCAGGGCGTGCTGTAAGTCGGCTTCGCTGGCGCGGAACCGCCACGACGCGCGCAGTCCATGGGCGCGCAAGACGTCCGCGATGCCCCACGGTAGGGTCGCCCAGTTTGGAATGCGCCGGATCATGATTGGCGGGAAGTACAGCCCGATCCGGGGTTGGTTCAGCTCGCGGATTATATCCTTCACCGCGGCAGGGATGCCCGTGCTGAAGCCCAGCGTGACCGCCGTTGCGTGGGGGCCGCAGTCGTTGGTGCTCCCCTGGGCCAGATGGTAGTCTTCGATTGGGTGACCGTGACGCTGGTCGAGCCATAAACTGCCGTCGTCCCGCTGCATGGCCCTTCCTTTCGCCTATCGTACCGTCCACGTGCCGGGTGCACCCGTGACGAATACAAACGTCTGTCCGAGCTGGGTGAGAGCGAGCATTTCCCCGCGCTCAAAAAGCTGCACCTGCGCGGCGCTGGCGATTTCGCCAGAGGATGCCCAGCCGATGCCCTCGCGCACGCCCGGCGTATCGCGCCAGACCTTGCCGAAGCCGCGCACCGGCTCGCTGAAGCCTTCGGGCGGCGTCTGGCCCGTGCTGCTGGGATCGACGCCATCCACGAACGTGTCGGACAGGCGCTGGTACGTGCCGTTGTTGAACAAGACGTAGATGACGGGCTGCGGCGGGCTGCCCAACGACTGCACCCAGATCATCAGCCCATTCTGGTAGGTCTGGTAGGCGCTGCTGACGGGCGATGACGCGCTGAGCGGGCAGCCGACAGCCGTCTGGATCTGTGGATCGTTTGAGTATACTGTGGCGAATGATCCATCCGGCGGTGTGGCGCACGTTCCCGTGCTTTCGCCGGGAGCCGCGCCTACGGGTGCATACAGAATCGCGTTGGGCGTGACAGGCGTATCGGTCGGGCTGGGTGTGAAGCTCGGCGTCATCGTGATCGGCGGTGGCGGCGTGCTGGTCTGCGTACGCTCGGCGGCGGTGGGGAGGATGCTAACCGCGTCCGTGGGTTGAATCACGGATGTTGCTGCCGGGGTTTCGGTGGCAACGATGGGCACCACGGGCAGCGCGCCGGTGGGGGAGGCCGGGATCGGGGTGACGGTCGCCGGCGCGGGATTTAGCGCGCCGCAGCCGGACACGATCAAGGCCAGCACTACCATACTCGCCGTTCGCCATGATGCCCGTTTGATCATCGGAAGTCCCCGCCTACTCTTTGATCCGCGCCCGGATCGTGCCGTCCGCCTCAACCCAGGCTGCCGCCATGTGAGGCGTATTGTACGCGAAGGCGACCTGCCCGCGAAAGTCCACCAGGATGATGCCGCCATAGCCGCCAACGCGCTCGTGCATCGTGCGGACGGCAAAGTCCGCGGCGTCCTGCGCGCTCATGCCGCGCTCGATGGCATCGGTGGCCGTTTTGGACAGCAGCACGCGCATGATGCTCTCGCCGTGTCCCGTGGCTGACGCCGCCCCTGTGCGGTTGTCGGCATAGGCACCTGCGCCAACCAGTGGCGAATCGCCGACGCGGCCCGGCATCTTGAAGTGCACGCCGCCGGTCGAGGTCGAGGCGGCGACATTGCCGTTGACGTCGATGGCGACCGCGCCCACGGTGTCCATTGGATCGGGCGTGAACCCGTCGGAGAGGTGGTAATCCGGCGTTTGCTGGAGCACACGGAAACGATCGACCTCGCGTGGGACGGTCAGCTCGGCCTGCGCGCACAGGCGCATCCCCTTCATTTCCGCGAAGCGCCGCGCGCCGTCACCGACGAGCAGGCTGTGATCGGTGTCTTCCATGATCAGGCGGGCCAAGCGTACGGGGTTGGTGATGCCACGCACAGCGGCTACCGCGCCCAACGCCAGCGTCCGCCCGTCCATGATCATCGCGTCTAGCTCGATTTCACCCACGCGGTTGAGCACGCTGCCAATGCCTGCGTCGAAGGTCGGATCGTCCTCCATCAGTGCGACCGCCGCTTCGACGGCATCCAGCGCCGATCCGCCGCGTGTCAGGATATCCCAGCCCGCCTGCGCGGCGGCGCGCGTCCCTTCGATATGCGCGGCGTGGGTATCTTCCGCGATCTTCCACGCCCCGCCATGAACCATAATCGTTGGCTTCAATGCAAAAGCTCCTTTGTGCCGCACGCCGACTGCTGTGGCGCGCGGTGATCTGTCGTCTGGCGGCAGCCGGGCAGGGCGCGCATTGAGCCGCTGTGAGCGCGCGCTGGGTCCGGTTTGCTGTTCACGCCAGGACGGTGCAATAGAGAGGAAAGAGAGGTGCACATGAGAGGGCAGCGAAAAAAGAGGGCGTGCACCTCAGGGGACACACGCCCTCGGTTCGATCAGTCCTCTTTCCGCCCGAACTTCGACTTGAGGATTTCGGCGACTGTGGGCTGGCCGATTTCCTGAAGCTCGTAGCGCACGCGTTGGTGCGGCTTGTCGATGCGGATCACGCGCGTGAGGTCGATCGGCGTGGCGATCAGCACAATGTCGGCGGGCGTGTTGCGGATGGTTTCTTCGAGATCATCCTGCTGGCTCTCGCCGTAGCCCATCGCGGGCAGCAGGGTGCCGGTGGTCGGGTATTTCTCGTAGGTCTCGGTGATGCTCTTGACCGCGTAGGGGCGCGGATCGACGAGGCTGGCTGCGCCAAACCGCCGCGCCGCAACGACACCCGCGCCGTACGACATTTCGCCGTGGGTGAGGGTGGGGCCATCTTCTACCACCAGCACCTTCTTGCCGCGAATCGCCGCCGGGTCATCCACGAAGATCGGGGACGCGGCTTCGATCACGGTCGCGGTCGGGTTATAACGGCGGATGCTTTCGCGCACTTCGATCAGACCTTCCGGCGTCGCGCTGTCAACTTTGTTGATCACGATGACGTCGGCCATGCGCAGGTTCGTCTCGCCGGGGTGGTAGCGGTATTCGTGACCGGGACGCAGCGGATCGACCACGACGATCGCCAGATCGGGGCGGTAGAACGGGAAGTCGTTGTTGCCGCCGTCCCACAAGACGATGTCGGCTTCCTGTTCGGCGGCGCGCAGAATTTTCTCGTAGTCAACGCCCGCGTAAACCACAGTGCCACGGTCGAGATGCGGCTCGTATTCCTCGCGCTCCTCGATGGTGACCTTGTGCTTGTCCAGGTCTTCGTAGCTGCCAAAGCGCTGGACGGCCTGTTCGGCCAGATTGCCGTAAGGCATGGGGTGGCGGATGACGACGATCTTGTAGCCCAGGCTGCGCAGGGCATCGCTGACGGCGCGGGTGGTCTGGCTCTTGCCTGACCCGGTGCGCACCGCGCAGACCGATACCACCGGCTTGGTGCTTTTCAGCATACTGTGGTTGGGACCAAGCAGCTTGAAGTCCGCGCCCGCGGCCAGGGCCTGGCTCGCCTTGTGCATGACCGTTTCGTGCGAGACGTCCGAATAGGAGAACACCACTTCATCCACGTTGTGCTTGCGGATCAGGCGGTCCAGTTCCGTCTCGGCGTAGATGGGAATGCCTTCGGGGTAGAGCGATCCGGCCAGCTCGGCAGGATAGGTGCGCCCCTCGATATCGGGAATTTGCGTTGCCGTGAATGCCACAACGTCATAAGCATCGTTGTCACGATAAAAGACGTTGAAATTATGGAAGTCGCGCCCGGCGGCTCCCATAATCAAGACACGTGTTTTCGGCATACAGAAATGCTCCTCAGGTCGTCTAAAAGAAATTAGGTTGGTTTGCTCCTGAGCCGGTCAGTTCCGCAGGGAACGCGGATAGGCCAGCGCCGCCAGCCCGATGCTCACGATGTACAGCCCGAGCAAGGGGGCGATCACCAGCAGCATGTTGAATGGATCGACGGTCGGTGTGATGAGCGCAGCGGCGATGGTGATCAGCACCACGGCAAAACGCCAGTTGTGCAGCAAGGGACGCGGCCCCAGGATGCCCAGGCGTGCCAGGACGAACACCACGACCGGCATTTCAAACGCGACGCCGATCCAGAACAGCAGAGATGTAATAAAAGCAATATATCGCTCGGCGGTCCAGTCGGCTTCGAAGATGCCGCTTTCAAAGTCGCGCAGAAAGCCGAGTGCGGACGGGACCATGATGAACCATGCGAACGCCACACCGACCAGGAACAGGCCGGTGGTGGCGGGCAGGGCCATATATATCCAGCGCTTTTCCTTGCGATTCAGCCCTGGCGCGATGAACATGAAAAGCTGAAGCGTGATGTACGGGATCGCCAGAATCGCACCGGCCAGCAGGGCGACGCGAAAATACATCACCACGCTTTCGGTGGGGCCCAGGACTTTGAGTTCCGAGCCGTAAGGCTTAATCAGATACTTGAGGATCGAGCTGGTAAAGACGGCGGACGCCAGCACGCCGATGACCAGCGCGAGAATGGCGCGAAACAGGCGCGAACGCAGCTCGTTGAGATGCTCGAAGAGCGTCTGCGGTGTATCGTCCGCTTCGCCACTGATCGCGGTCCAGGTTTTATAGCGCTGGGGCTTGAGTTCGGGCGGCTGGGTGACAGGGTGTTGTGACATTGAGTACCGGCTTTATATAAATATTCTATTCCGGCTGTTCCTGGTTGCCGGAAGAAACCCGTTCTTCGTCGTTGAGGGTCGAGCTTGCCGTCCGCGCCGCCAGCGATCCCAACACGCCGTTGATGAAGCGCGGGGTGCTTTCGGTGCCGAACGTTTTTGCCAGCTCGACCGCTTCATTGATGGCAACCTTGAGCGGCGTGGAGCGGTCGATAGTCATTTCAAAAACGGCCATGCGCAGGATGTTGCGGTCAATGAGCGCAATTTGCTCCAGCGGCCATTCCGGTGCGTAACGGTGGATAACGGCGTCCAGTTCTTTCTTGTTGCCCAGCACGCCTTCAACCAGCCGGTTCGTGGACAGACGCAGCTCCGGCTGTTCGCGGTAGGGAGCGAGGTGCTCGGACAGCACATCCTCTACAGCGTGACGCGTCGAATCCAGCTCATACAGGATTTGCAGCGCGACACTGCGCGCGATGTGTCGGTAGTCTTGGTTTAGCACAGTTTCCGCACCCTATCCGCCGCTGCTGTCTTCCACGTGGCTGAAGTGGACATCCTCAACGTGCACGTTCACAGATTCAACTTTCATGCCGAGGATCTCTCGGATCGAGCGCGCGACGGACTTCTGAACGCTCATGCACATATCGCGCAGGTTCACCGTGGCGTCGGCGACCACATACAGGTGGGCGGTAACTGTGCCGTCGTTGATGGCAAGCTGTACGCCGTTGGCGGCGGGCACGCGGCGGAACAGACGATCGACGCCGCCGGGCGTGTTTCCCATCCGCACTACACCGGGAACTTCAAGGGATGCCAGGCGAGCAATCGTGAGCAGCACGCCTGGCGCAATGGTAACCGTGTCATTCGGATGTCGAGGGCTGACCATAGTATGTGCTGAGCCGCCTTCCAGATGAGGTCAGGATCGCCTCTACTTTACCCCATCACCAGGCCCCCGTCTACTGACAGGGTGTGTCCGGTGATATAACTCGATTCCTCGGCGGCCAGGAAAGCGACTGCGTTGGAGACATCTTCGACAGTTCCCCAGCGCCCCATCGGGATGCTGTTCACGAGGGTATCCAGAATGTCCTGGGGCAGATTTTCGGTGAGCTTGGTTTGGATGAAACCCGGCGCGACGGCGTTGACTGTAATTCCACGTGAAGCGACTTCGCGCGCGAGGGCTTTTGTCATACCGATGATGCCCGCTTTGCTGGCGCTGTAATTGGTCTGCCCGGCCTGCCCGGCGATCCCGCTGACGCTTGCCATGTTGATGATACGGCCATAGCGGGCGCGCATCATGGGGCGCAGCGCCGCCTTCGAGCACAGCCATGCGCTTTTCAGGTTCACGCGCAGGATGAGGTCCCAGTCTTCTTCGGGCATGCGCATCATCAGGTTGTCGCGCGTGGTTCCGGCGTTGTTGACCAGGATGTCGATCTTGCCGTAAGCGTCCAGGATCGATTTGATCATGGCTTCAACCTGCGCGGCATCGCTGACGTCGGCGGTAATAGCAAGCCCATCGCTGCCCAGCGCGCGGACTTCTTCGAGCGTATCGTCAGCGCAGCACCCGGAAATGTCGTTCGTGATCACCGTCGCGCCACGCTTCGCCAGATCCAACGCGACTTCGTGACCGATACCCTGGCCACTGCCGGTGACTAACGCGATGCGACCGCTGAGATTCGACATGAGCCTGTCTCCTTTATCCATCGGGCGGCATCGCCTGAGATGCCGCTGGCAAGCAGTAATATGATAGCCCTGCGATCGGGCGTGTCAAGAAACGGACTCGCCGCCTGGCTGCGCATTCGGGGGCAGCATCACGACTGCTTCGCCCTCCAACACGACCTCGCCATCCTGGTTGGTGCAGGTGGTGTCCAGTGTGATGATGCCGCGATCGGCGCGAATTTTGACGACTTCGACTGTGGCCGTCACGATATCCCCGAGGAACACGGGGGCCTTGAACTTGAGCGTCTGGCCCATGTAGAGCGTGCCGCGCCCCGGCAGCTCGTTGCCGAGCAGTTGGGAGATCAGCCCTGCCGTGAGGATGCCGTGCACGATGCGCCGCCCGAACCGCGAGCTGGCCGCGTATGATTCATCCAGGTGGATCGGGTTCTCATCCCCTGTGATCTGCGCGAACTGGCGTACGTCCTCATCGGTGAACGTTTTCGTGCAGCTCGCCCGCGCACCCATTTCAACGCCCATCTGGCCATCCTTTCGCCGTGGTGAACTTTACAGGTCGCGTGCCGATTTTACCATGCCCCTCATCCAGATGGATATACCCGCTGGTCCCGGGTGGACACTGCTTTGCGGGAGGGTTCGGGGAAGTTGGAAGGATGGGCCTAAAAGCGAGTATACTGAAGGGCATAGTTCTTTGAGAGTGTCAATAAAAGTGACTCATCCCCGGTCGCTGCTTCCGCGATGCGCCCCTGTTGGCGCGCGCAGATGCACCCGGCGAGGGGCAAGTTCTCCAATGCACTCTTATTAGTCGTTAGGATGGGGATGATATGGCGACCTTCTTTCAACGACTCCGTTCTGCGCAGCAGAAGCATGATTCATGGTTGTGCATAGGTCTCGATCCGACGGCCAATCGCATACCCGTGGGTATCGACGTTGAGACGTTTGGAAAAAAGATTGTAGATGCAACGGCTCCCTATGCCTGTGCTTATAAGATGAATCTGGCGTTTTATCTCGCATATGGGCCGGAAGGTATGCAGGCGCTGCAGTCGATTACTGCGCACGTTCCAGACGAGATTCCCGTCATTCTGGACGCGAAATTTGGGGACATCGACTATACGGCGATGCATTATGCGCGCGCTGCTTTCGAGGTGTTTGGAGCAGACGCGGTGACGGTCAGCCCATATGTGGGCATGGACGCGGTGAAGCCGCTCATCGACTATAAGGATAAAGGGGTGTTCGTTCTGGTGCGCTCGGCGAACACGACCAGTAATGACTTCCAGTTGTGGCCGAGTGAACAGTCGCCCCTGTTCCGCTACGTCACGGCACAACTGAATACGCTGGCGGATACGCACCCGGAGCAGATCGGCATCACGGTCGGCGCAACCCAGCCGCGTGACCTGACGCGCCTCCGCTGCTGGGCCCCTACGCTGCCATTCCTGATCCCCGGATTGGGCGAGCAGGAGGGGGATATCGCGCTGGCGGTGGAACACGGCATTACGGTCACCGGGATTGGCCCCACGATCAATGTGGGGCGCACGATTATTTATGCCAGTGACGACCCGGGCGATTTTGACCGTGCGGCGGCAGCGACCGCGCATAAGTGGGTTGACGATATTCGGGCTGAGCGAGAAAAACAACTGGCCTGAGATCGGCTGTGACGCAAGGCTAAAGAGGTTGATCCGGAAGGGCAGATAGCGCGTCGTTCGGCGTTTCGTCCGCTGCGGCAGGCAGCGTGAAGCTGAAGGTGCTGCCGCTTCCGGGTTGGCTATCTATGCCAACGGTTCCGCCGAGTTTTTCCACGATACGCTTGACTATGGAGAGTCCCAGGCCGTGCCCGCCTTTGCTGCCGTGCTTCGAGGGTAGGCGGGTGAACTCGGTGAACAGTTGGGCGCGTTCTTCGTCCAGCAGCCCGCTGCCGTTGTCGCGCACCCAGAAGCGCACGTGGCCGTTTTCACGCTGTGCGCCCAGTTCCACGCGGGGCGGGTGACCCCCATACTTGATCGCATTGCTGATATAGTTCGCCCAAATTTCTTCTATCCACGGGGCATAACCCTGCGCTGCAGGCCACGTATCGGGCATCAGTAGTTCTGCTTGCTGTTCGCTGATCTGGCGCGCCAGACGTGCCCGCACCTCGTTGATGACGATCCGCATGTCGATGATCTCGGGCGTCACCGTGTGCTGCCGCACCTGGGCCAGTAGGAGCAGTTCGTCAATGATACGGCCCATCTTATAGCCCATGCCGATCTGTTCGTTCCCCATCTGGATGATTGTTTCATCGCCGGTCGTGAGCAGAAATTCAAGAATATATTCCCCCAGCCCTGTAATCACCCACAGCGGGTTCTTGAGATCGTGCGCGACCGTGCGCGAGAATGCATCCAGTTCTGCGATAAGTTTTTCGCGCTCCTCTATTTCTTTTTGCAGCTCCACATTTTTCAGCCGGTAGATTTCGGCTTGCTGGCGGGCGGTTTCGGCTTCGTGCGTCGCGCGCAGGCCGTTGAGTCGCAGCGTGGACATTTCGTTGCTTGCGGCTTCTTGCAGCGTGTGGAACTGCTTGTAGTGGGTTAAGCTCGCGGTGATCTCGCCAGCCTGTTCGTAGATGTCCGCCAGCGCCCTGTGAATTTCGGCGAGCACGGGGTTGGTGCCGATATCGTCTGCAACCGCCTGCGCCTGCTTGAGGGTTGCTACGGCGAGGTCCGGTTTGCCTGATACGAGCTGCGCCTGGCTCAAGTCAAACAGGGTGGCCGCTTCGAACTGGCGATATCCGCGTGCCTGTGAGAGCACCAGGGACTGCTGAAAGTAGCTGATAGCGCGATCGACGTCTCCTGCCGCGATCCAGATTTTGCCAATATTGCCGAGCGCTTCGGTTTCTGCGCGGTGGTATTCGATCTTCCGGTCAAGCTCCAGGCTTTGCTGGGCGTAGTTCAGCGCCTGTTCGGTATCACCCAGAAGCAGGTAGGCTTTGCCAATGCTGTCCAAGGCTTGTGCTTCGCCGGATAGAGAGCCGACTTCCCGATGCATGGCTAAGCTGCGCATGAGTTGAGTCAACGCCGTTCGTGGGTTGCCCAGGTGCAGCATGGCATAGCCCGTGTCATTCAGGATGCTGGCCAGCAGGCTGGGCTGGTTGCATTGCTCTGCGAGTTGGAGCGCCGTAAAGCCATATTCGAGTGCCTGCGAAGTATTCCCCAAGAAATAATTGATGCCCGCGATATGGTTGAGCACTTCAGCTTGTTTGCAGATGTTGCCGAGGGTTTCGAACTGCTCAAGCGCTTGCAGCGCATGCGATAGCGCAGTCTGGTATTCGGATCGATCCCATTCGATGATGGATAGGATCTCCCAGCTCTCCGCAATGCCAAAAGGGTAGGGAGGATTTTCCCTGCTGGCTATTTCGAAGGCTTGTTTGGCGAGGACTTCGCTTTGGCGCGCGTTGTTATGAAGCAGCGCCCGCGCCCGTACAAGGAGTCTGTTGATCTGTTCCTCACGAGACTGGGGCGCGTCTGATGTGCTGCTCAACCCAGCGGTTTTGTTCGTCATACTTTACCGTTCAATTAATTTGTGTTCAATGTGTATTACTAAGATGCTCTTTACTAAATTTAGTATATCGTTTTTCCCTTTGGGGGCACAACTGTCAGATAGTTTCTGTTTCGCGGGGATTGATGGTGTGTATTATAGCCTTATCTGCGCGGAAGATCCGCGAGGTTGTGGGTTGGAGGCAGGGTGTTCTGAGCGCTGTTCGCGCCCTTGACGCGTGTCGCTTGGATTGGTACAATGACCCTCGTTCGCTGAATGATGCCCCATTCGTCTAGCGGCCCAGGACATTGCCCTCTCAAGGCAGAAACAGGGGTTCGAGTCCCCTATGGGGCATAAATCGCTCGTGGTCTTGAGACCCGAGCGATTGTCTTTCTCAGGGCTGTGTTCCCCGCTTACTCCGCCATCATCGTCGCTCGACTCATCGCCTGAATCGTCATCGTTGGGCGGAAGTGCTGCCCCATCGTCATCCCCATACAGCGCCGCGCGAAGCTCCAAAAATCGACTGGCCCAGGGTTTCAAGCTGAAGTCTACAATCTGCTGCTTGTCCAGGTCGTAAACGACATACTCGAACAACACGCGCGCCATTTCCTGTTTGTCTTCATCGTTGGCCGTGCCCCACAGACGCGCCAGGGCATCGAGCGATTCCATGCACATACGAAGCTCAATCGCGGCCTTTTCCGTTTCGGTGGTACGCGCTTCCCAATGGGCAATCTGGCGTTCGTTGTGTTCCTTGCGCTTGAGGTATTCCTCTTTAGTAATGTCCCCTTCCAACAGCAGGAAGCGCGCGTTTTCAATGCGCTGGCGACATTTGGCGATAGCGACCGCTTTTTGGGCTTCAAAATCATCATCTGCCGTTTGACCAGGGCCGCCATACTCGGATTGGATCGCCATCTCGACCAGCAGCGGGAAACGGTCTTCTCGAATGGTGAGCAGGTTAATCAGCCGCCCGAATTCCGCTTCAATCACATCCTTGAACACGGAGCGCCGCTTGCAGCCACACTTCACACCTTCCGCATGGCGATAGCGCAGCTTGCCGTTTTGGTCCACGCCGCTTAAGCGAGTACGCAGCCCAGGGTTGTTTTGGTCGCGTGCCTGCCGTTCGCATTCCGCGCAGAGTAGGAGCCGGGTGAGGGGATAAGGATGCGACGCCTTGACCGACCCGAACGGGCGCGTGGTGACGCTGCGCGACGTCTGCGTTTCGCCCACTTGCCGCAGCAGTTCGAGAGGAAACACCGCCCGCCCGGTATCGTAGAGCACGCCTACCGGGTCATCGATAAGGCTGGCGTTCATGTCCTTACCACGCCCTTCAGGGCTGAGACCCGCGTATTGCCGCCAGCTTGAGACGACCCGGCGAATATCATCCCGGTTGACCGGGCGCGGCTGGTGCTTACGATTGCGGAAGGCCCAGCCTTCATCGGTTATGTGGTAGGCGATGCGTTCAATGCCGTGGCTGTTCTCCGCGTACAGTTCCAGAATACGCTGCGCACACTCGTAGTATCCGCGCCAGAGCGCGCCGTTTGCAGGCGCTTGTTCGCTTACCGTGCCCGCCATGTAACGCCCGTCAGGAAGCAGCCATGCGCCTTCAGGAGAGGGTATCAGGTAGCCCTTTTCATCGCGCATCGTTCCGAACGGGGGCATGCCAATCGTTTTGCCCTGTGATTTGCGGTACAGAATACTGTCTTTGGACTTGGCCGCAATATCCGCCGCGTATGCTTCATCTTGCATTGCCATGAAGTTAATCATCATGCGGCCCCAATGGGTCGAGGTATCCATTTCGCGGCCAGGCGCAGCGAAGACCAGGCGCACGCCGTATTCATCCAACAGTTCGAGCAGGTAGCCGACGCGCCAGAATTTGCGGTGCATGCGGCTGGAATCGTTGGCAACCAGGGCGATAACGTCAGGGTCTTTGAGGCGCTTTTCCAACGCCAGCCAGCCAGGGCGGTTATTGACCTTTGTGCCCGACTTATGGCCTTCCGCATCGGTGTACCATTCGGGAATCCAGCCCTCACGGTCGCAGACGGCTTGGATATTGGCCTGCTGGCGTACAGGGCTGTTGGTGTCGCTTTCGTCGCGGGTGTAGGACTGGCGGACGTAACAAAGCGCGATCTTGCGAGGAATACGAACGGAAAGATTCTGAGACACGACAGACTCCTACAGGTGTGCGCAAGTATAAGGGTAGTAGCGCCGGACCACCGAGTAAGATAGAGTCTGTCGGCGGACGGTGCGCTAGACACAGTAGTGCATCGGCCAGAGCACCGAGGTATTGCAGTACTTCGGTGCTCATCTTCCAATGCACGTAGAGTATCCCTACTCGATTCTGTTGTCAAACTCACTTTGCTGGCGGTTCAGGTCATTGGCGAGAATACGCGCAATGACTTTAGTGAGGCTGGCAAGCCCGCGTTCAACTTCCGGTTGGGCATCGTCGCCGCCAAGCTCCGAACACACCGCATGCGCGAAGTGTTCGATTACATCAGGGGAGGGCGGTTGGTAGGTGATGTTTTTATTCATCGCTCCGCACCCCGTTCAAGCGTGCCGCGACTTCCCACTTTTGACGCGCTTTGTGCTCAATCATCGCCATCGGATAGCCCATTTCATCGAGGTAACGTAGCGCCTGATTGAGCGTTGCAGGCTGGTCAAGGTGTTGTTCCAGCCCAACGCGCACTTGCAACCCTGCCAGCCAGCCGATGATAGAGCGCAGGTAGTGGTGATTGACTTCAATGCTGAAGTCGTACTCGCGTTGCGCCAGCCCATCGCAGTTGTAGCTCCAATAGTCGATGAACCCGCGTAGGTCAGCCCACAGGGGAGCCATTTTCCAGCGTGTTTTGGTTGGATCATCGGGATTTGGAATGCGCAGTTGGCCCCACTTGAGCGTGACGTAATTTAGCAGTTCGAGGAAGCCGTCATAGCTCAGGTCGGAGAGGTAGCGCAGCCCGGCGAACTTGCCTTCGTAGCAGCGGATAGACCATTCAAAGCGCGTGACAGGTAAGGTGCAATCCTCATCCATTGCCCACACGGAGCGCCAGAAGCCGCCCGAATTGCGCCGCACCGTGTCCGCTATCTTGTCATAGACTTTGAAACGCACCACGCCTTCCGATGAGCCGATAGCGAAGCCTTCCAGGTCGCCGTTTTCGTCGGAATCATAGAAGTGTTTGCGCTTGGCATAGCCGACCCACTGTTGACGCCATTCTTCAATGGATTGCTCTTTGACATCCATGCCCACGATATCGAGCGCAATGTCAGCCCGATTGATGCGCATGAGGTACAGTTCGGGCGTCTCCAAGCCAAACCACTTCAGTTGTTCGAAGATGTTTGTGCGCAGCGCACGAATAGCGGTAACGTCGCCAAACATGCGCAGCCACTTGGGACCGAGTTGGAGCATCAAGCCCATCCCCTGTCCGGCTTGAGGTGTATCTGCTAGTTCGTCGTTTACGCGAGGGGTCAGGAACAGACGCGCATCCTCGTCCCACAGCGAGAGGCGATACCCGTTCGCGCCAAAGCGCAGCACCTTGTCTTCCCGCAAGATGCCATTTTTCAATCGTGGGTCTTTCAGGTCGATGCCATACGACCAGTAGTCGAACATATCCCGACGAGGGTATTCAATCATCAGGTAAAGACTATCCAGCCCCAGGAATCCCAATTGCATTTTCGCCCCCCGTGATACAAGACGGGGGGATGCTACCGACTTATCCCCTTCAACCGACCCGCTACCAACTGCCATTTACTGTTCATTGCTCCTTTGCTTTACAGGGTCAGCGCCACCCCGTACAATGGAGCAGGCTGACCAATCCGAGAGAGATTGTTTGCCACTGCCGGGACGTGTTACCGCACATCCCGGCCTTTGCGTTTGCCTATGCTGTCGTTTCTGCTGTTTCTTCCAGTCTTTCGAGCATACGTCGCCGTTTTTGTTTGATGTGGTCTCCGATGTAGTCGGGACAGTCCACCGAGTTGATGCGCGCCCGAATGGTGGCCGCATCCCGCTCAGAGTAGGGTGGGCCGCCCCATACGACGAACGACGCGAACGAGCACCGCACATCCAACCACTTGCGGTCGCCTAGGTGTTTGCACAGAGCGCAGTTATCGTGCAGCCACTGTTGCAGGGGCGTTTGCGAAACCGTCATGTGTTCTCACCTCCTTTCTTCGTCACTCCGCGCGGGCCTTTGCCAGTGTAGCGGCAGCAGGGACCCCGGCTGTCAAGGGACAGCGACCGTTGTGTGAGCAGGGAGCGCCGCCAGTCTGCCCTTGACAGCCACCCCGCGCCGCTTGGCAAAGGGATGCCCCGGCGGAGTGGACTGGCAGACTGGCCGACCGGGGGGCGGGACGTTAGCGACCTATTCCCCGCCGCTGTTTGTGCTCCGTTCCTCACTTGGGGGCGTTGCCCCCAAACCCCCAGGCAGACCTGATTGGGCAGAACGTTAGCCAAAAACCGTTTTTGCAGGTCGTATGGAATGAGCGTATAATTCAACGTATTGCCGTATAACAGATAGTCTATACGCTAGTCCGTTAACTTGTCAAGGTGGATTTTTCAGGGAGTGTGTACAATGAGTGAAGAGCAAGAAAACGCTATTGATTTGCTTGCGCCATTTATTCGCAAAGAAGTGGGGCTTTTGATACGTCAGGCGCGTGAGGAGGCTGGATTAAGCCAAACTGAACTGTCAGAACGAATGCATCGCCGTCAAGCCTACATCTCAGAGCTTGAGACAGGCAAGACAGAACCGAATCTTACTGTGCTTTATCATCTGGCTATCGTGCTGGAAAAACCGATGACCTACTTTATTCCCATGCCTTACCGGGACCCCTCGAACCAGTTACGCAGTCTGGACGAACTGACACCTGAGGAAAGCGAGTTGATTAACAAGATGCGACAAATTGAACCGGACTATGATGCTGGTTTGGCCCGTTTTATTGTCAATACGATTATTGACTACCATATCAAGGTGGATAATGAGATGTTTGGCGAAGATAGTGACAAATAACCGGAGACAGGCGCGGGTCCCCCCTGGCCCCCACCCCGCGCGTTCCCGCGCGGGTCCCCACCCAGGGTCCTCCCGCGCCAAGTAACTAAGATGTTTGTGGGGGTAGCTGTCACATATAGTTGGATTAACTTAATTGCATAAATAATACGTACTAACTATACTGTGAATAGGAGGTACGCCAGCAAATATTGCCGGGAGACAGCTTATGAGTAACCCCTCTCTACGTGCTAAATTGCGTGCATTTGTTGCCGCCCCCGATGCGCAGGCGATTAGAGATGTAGTTGACAGATCTGCCGAGGTTTTGTTCACCGATAAGGCCGAGGTTGAGTTCGAGCTATGGATTCAGGAGGAACATGCAAAACACAAATCGGTGACTTTGTTAAGGTCTCGTGCCGACTTGCTCAAACAGCTTCGCGCCCTAGAATACATTCGTGCGTCGGAGGCTATATTCCTGGACTTTATGAGTGTGCCAAACCGCGATGAACTGAGACAATTTGCGCAACAACTGTCTGACAAAGCACTGGATGCACTCGAGCAACTGGCTGAGCAAAAGTCTAATAGTGCCCGCACTTCAGGCAACCACACCATCGCTCGAGCGATACGCGAACGCCTTAACGACCTGAAAATTCTTCATCAATCAGAAGCTGAAGTAAACCCTCTTGTAATGCAACTAGAAGCTTTTGTTACTGCACACACAGAGGAAGACGCACGCCTGCTATTGTTAGCGCAACCTGACCTAATGCTCTCTCTTGATGCCGAACTTGCCCTTGCGCGATTTCGAGCCTCGGACGATCACAGTAAACAACAACTTGAGATGCGACGAGCACTATGGCGTCAAGTCCGATATGGTCGCTCCTTATCAATCACGCAACCTTCAGCCGCCTCTTCGCTTTCCACCCGACGCACAACACAATCAGAGCTATTTCCCTTGTCTGGAGAGTACGGCTCAACCGCAGCCGATTTTGTCGTGCTCAACCCGACGAACTGCGCGATAGGTCCTAGTGCGATGGTGATTAACCACAGTACGCACATTCCCCTGCAATGGAAACAACCACACGAAGTGCGTGCTGATGTGAGCGGGAATGCAGTGGGACGAGAAACCGATTTGAACAGGTTGCATGAAAGATTAAAGCAAGGATCGGCCCAAACTGTGCTCGGGATACGAGGAATGCCCGGTATCGGTAAAACAGTTGTTGCGGCACTGTACTCGATGCACTACGGAGCGGCGTATCCCGGCGGTGTGATCTGGATACAGTTGAGTCCCAGTATGCGAACGACCGAAAGCATCAATCCGGAACTCAACCGCATTGCGAGCTATGCCTATGGTGCAGATGCGCAGGTACAAGAGACACTTCACAGTACACAGTTCTCCCCTGAAGTAGTTCAGATGCTGCTGGATGGGCATGGACGGATGCTTTGGATTGTAGATGATGTGTGGGATGCAGCTGTGCTGGAGCCAATCAAACGTGCAGCCCCACATGACGCCACTATTGTGGTCACAACCCGTGACCTTGATGTAGCGTTTTCAACTGCTGGAACTGAGCAGGGAGTAATAACGCTGAACGCATTGACGCAAGAGGACGCGCGCTTGTTGATGCAGAACAAGGTGCCAGCATTGAGCGACGTATTGGCGAATAATCTGGCGGACGGATTGGAACGACATCCGCAAGCACTTACCATTGCCGCTAGCACGCTTGCACGCCGCGGCCATTCTCGCTACAAAGCTGCAGTCGACGAGATTATTCGTCGCGTCCATAATGGAGAAGGTTTTGGAGACCTTCCACGTATGGATAAGGAGGATCGGATAAATCCAGTCGAAGTAGCATTGCGATATAGCTACGATTACTTGGGTGAGCACGCTAAAGGAACTAGATTTCAGCGCTGTTTCCGGGCTTTGGGTGCACTCGCAGCAGGTGCAGCCTTTGATTCGACAGGGGTGAACGCCGTATTGGAGGAAGAGGCAGAAACCGAAGAGATTCTTCTGATGTTCAACGGATTATCTCTTCTTTCCGAGGTGCAACCACCGCAGGCGCAAATGTCAGCTCGATGGGAGCAGCATATGATACTTCGTGCCTATGCATTGGGTATGCAAACGGCAGATGAGCGACTGACCTTTTCGCATCGTCATGCCCGACATTATCTGGCGCGTTTGCAACAAGCAGATAGATCTCAATATTATCACGAGATAATCCCGGAGCTACCAAATCTCAAGCATGCATTCAGGTGGGCCGTGCATGAAAGCCTAGAACTCGCCCATGACTTAGTAGCATATGGTGCGAACTTGCTTCGCGGCCAGAATCTCGGCCATGAGTATTTGGAATGGGCTGAACAAGTTCTAGCTCGGGCTAAGTCCGTAGGTGGGTTACAGGCACAAGGCCGCGCGTGGGATTCTTATGGCAGTGCCCTGCAAGCTGTGTCCACTCTCCTTCTAGGTGAGGATCGCAGTATCCGCTTGCGTCAAGCCCTAGCCGCATACAATGAAGCGCTGAAACTAATGATGGATATGTCCCAGGATTACGCCACCGCATTGCATAACAAGGCCAACCTTCTGAGCGAGTTGGGGAATTTACCGGGTGAGGACCGAGCTGCACGCCTGAGAGGTGCACTAGCTACATATGACTCTGCGCTGGAATTGCGTAGGGGTGTGCCACTTGCGTATGCTTCCACGCAGAGCAACAAGGCGGTGGTGCTTATGAAGATAGCGGGTCTTCCTGGCGAAGACCGGGCTTCGCGCTTGCGGGAAGCGCTAGTTGCTATCGACGCTGCACTGGAAGTGCAGAAGCCCGTGCCACTCGCCTACGCTAATGCACAGAGCATAAGGGCCGACCTGCTGAGAGGGCTTGCCTCTCTTCCCGGTGAAGACCGAGCTGCGCTCTTGCGGGAAGCATTGGCTGCTATTGATACAGGATTGGATGTGCAAAGGGATCTGCCCCTGGCTTATGCAGGTGCGCAGAATAGCAGGGCAAGTCTGCTGCGAGAACTGGCCTCGCTGCCAAGCGAGGATCGCGTCGCCCGCCTGCGGGAAGCCCTGGCTGCTGTCGAAGTAGCGTTGGAACACCGAAAAGCTGTGCCGCTAGACTTTGCGCACAGCCAGGGAATAAAAGCAACGCTACTTACAGACCTTGCTTCTGTACCCGACGAAGATCGCCCTTCCCGCCTGCGGGAAGCACACGCTACCCTTAGCGATGCAATGAAAATACTGAAAGATGTACCACTTGATTACGCAACCGCGCTGAACAATCTGGGGAATGTACTTAGGGAACTGGCGACCCTGCCGGGCGAAGACAGGGCTGCGCGCCTAAAGGAAGCGCTGACTGCCTATGATGCTGCCCTGGACCTGCGCAAGTATGCTCCACTGGAGTATGCTAGCACGCAGAACAACAAGGCGGTAGTACTGATGGAACTGGCATCGATCGCAGGCGAAGACCGGACCCTTCGCTTACAGCAAGCACTTTCTGAAACTGAAGGTGCTCTGAAGCTACAGACGGAGGCGCCACTGGAGTACGCCCAGACCCAGAACAGTAAGGCTGTTGTGCTAATTGAAATTGCGACCCTACCCGACGAAGATCGGGCCTCTCGTCTGTATGAGGCAATGGTCGCTCTTGATACTGCACTGGAACTGCAAGATGAGGTGCCACTTAGCTATGCAACGACCCAGAACAACAGGGTTGGTCTCTTACTGCTACTAGCGGCTTTGCCGGGCGAAGACAGGGCTGCGCGCCTAAAGGAAGCGCTGGCCGCCCTTAATGCCACAATAGGGCTGCGTAAGAATGTGCCGCTGGAGCACGCCCGGACTTACAACAATAAGGCGGCGCTTCTCCTTGAACTGGCAACCCTAACAGGTGAAGACCGGGTGGCACGTACGCAAGAAGCTCTGGAGGCACTTGACGTAGCTCTCGAACTTCAACAGGATTCGTCATTGGAGTATGGTCAGACGCAGAGCACCAGAGCGATAGTATTGTCGAAACTTGCGGCGTTCTCAAGCGAAGATCGCGCCGCCTGCCTCCAGAAAGCTTTGGTTGCTGTCGATAGTGCGCTGAAGCTACAGCAAGGCATGCTGCTTCCCAGTGCGAATGCGCAGGGTATCAAGGCATGCATACTCACGGAAATCGCTACCCTCCCGGGTGAAGACCGAGCTGCACGTCTTTGGGAAGCCCTTGCCGCATTCGACAGCACACTCGAACTGCAGCGGGATGTGCCCCTGGATTACGCCCAAACGCAAACCAACAAAGCGAATCTGCTTCGAGAATTAGCAACTCTAGCAGGCGAGAATCATGCTGCTCGCCTCCATGAAGCGATGTTAGCGTATGACGCTGCGTTGGCACGACTACGTGAAGTACCCCTGGACTACGCTGCTACACTATTCAATAAAGCCGCTCTACTGATGGAACTGGCGATCTTACCTGGCGAAGATAGGATTGACCATCTAGGGAAAGCGCTACAAAATATCCTGTTAGCCCTCCGTATCTTTGAATCTCGTCAAGAGTCCTATAGCTTGGAGGTGTCCTATCACCTCTTTTCCAGCCTATTAAGCGCATTCGGATTAGACGATTTGAGTGTCATCCAGAAACGAATTGTATCCGACGAACCAATATTGCCACTGCTACCTGAAGAACTTGTAACTGTATTGCACGATCAGCCTTGTATCTTTTCGGACCTTGAATTCGAAAATAGGTTGGAGGCACTTATCTTCTCCAACAAGTATCCAGATAAGTCGATGGAATAGGATTTTGAATCGCGCATTGCTCTACATCACCAGGGGAACACTCAATGTCGCAACTACTAATTTCCTATGCGCATGCCGACAGTTCAAAGGCGGCAACAGAATTGAATTGGCGACTACGGCAGATTGGATATAAGGTCTGGCGAGACATTGAGAGCTTGCGGGCCGGGCGCACCTGGCAACAACAGCTTGGCGACGCTATTCGAACATCTGATGTCCTGCTGGTGCTCTTAAGTCCTGCAGCAGTATTATCGAAATACGTAGAGTGGGAATGGACAACTGCTTTGTTCGTTTTTAGAAAACCTGTTATTCCGATACTGATATTGCAATGCGACATTCCTGCGGAACTCTCCCGATTACAGTACCGCGACTTTAGCCAAGCAGACAAGCAGAACGATGAATACGACTTGCTAATTCGCGATTTGAATGATTTGCAGACACCAACAGAGACAGCCACACCTCCTACAGCCAAGTACACGGTAGTAGGTGGACAGCGGGTTGTGATAGGGGATCGCGCATTAGGCATATTCGGCTCAAGTATTGACACGGTAAACAATCTTACATCCGAAAAACTGCAACGCTTGCGGCAGCTGAGACAGCAGATTGATTCCGAGAAGGGTGGAGCCACATACGATGTGCGAGAAGTCAGGGAAGCTGTCATCGGAGATAATGCTGTAGGCGTTTACGAGGCCCAGGCGCTCGACAAAGCCATATTATTGAGCGAGATGCGTAGCTTGCTGGAAGACATCGAACAACGCCTCTTGATACAGATACTCTCCCGCATTGACACGCTGGAACCACAGGTTGTTGCCGAAATTCGGGACGCAATTGCTGCTATCGAGTACAACACTGTCTCCGAGAACGAACTCCGCGAGGTTCTTGCAGAGCTGCAGTGCCAATTAATTGAAATGGTGACTCAGAAGGCTCTCTACGAAGACATTGCCCTTGCACAGTACGCTCAAGATGCTGTTGAGGACATCACTGCCCCCGGAACGGACGTGCGCTATCGTTTAAAGGTCACTGTGCCGATTTTGTTTCCCTTACTCGCGTATGAAGGTGAGATCGAACTGAATATTCGTGCCAATCTGGAAGCCCTTTGGGAGCGCATCAAGGGATGGAAGCCCTCGGGTGATACCGATTGACCTAGCGTTGCTTGTCCCTGACAATCTGGTGCACACGCTGATATGAAATTTCGAACCGCCGCGCAAGTTCAGCTTGTGAAACGCCTGCGGCATATCGAGCGCGGATGATGTTGTTTCTTTCGTGTGTGGTTAGGGTAGGGCTAGGCTGCGAGGGAACTGCATTAAGCTGCGCGAGGATTTTGACGACTGGTGAAGATATACCGCTCAATTGACGAGCGTTTTTGGCCCCGACAGCCCCTATGGGGCACAGGCTGCCACATGCCTTCAGAGCAGATGGCAGCTTTATTTTCCCCCTCAAAGACGCGATCGCTCTCCTTGTTTTCCAGCTCTATCAGTGACCTGCCCCCCAAAACCTAATCCAGATGGTATGTTAGGATGGGACACATCAAG
>NZ_DAISHJ010000029.1:0-9635 GCF_036822615.1 Aggregatilinea sp.
TGGGTGCCGCTCACGCTCCGGCAGTGCCAACCACGCGGTGCATTATACTCCCTCAGTCCCCCTCGTCAACCCCGAATTCTTAACCAATTTTAAATTAGTCCGATTTCTTGCCCAGCCACTTTTCGCGGTACGTCGCCCACTCCCGCGAATCGGTCGTTTTATACTCGTACAAGCCAATCCCCTGAAGCTGATCCTTGTTTTGATCGCTCGCCTTCGCGCCCCGATCAACGCCGCTAATCGCCGCGGCGACCGACTCCACCACCGGATCATGCTCCGGCGCGGCGTCGTACGTTGGCACGGCCATCACCAGATTCACCGGGTTTTCGAGGTCAGAAAGCGCCGAGACATAACTGGACAACTGGTAGGCGACCCACGTCTCATAATCCTCTGGGGTCGCCAACCCGCTTGCATGCGCCATAATGACCATTTCATCCGGCAGCAGCAGCCCGATACGCTGTTTGTAATTGAGATCCCAGGTCAGATCGGGATCGGACGACGCGCTCATCGGCACATCGGGATCGGACGGCACACGATCGGGCGGCACAGTCACCGACAGCACCGCCTCGTCCCCTATCGCGGTGCGCAGGTCACGCAGTAAAGCGACATAACCGTTGCTGCCATTCGGAACCGCAACAGCATTCAACTGCACGCCATCAAATCCCCACTGGTGCACAGCCTTATCCGCCAGCGCGAGCGCCGCCGCAATCTGATTCTCATCGGCAATCTGGTCGATCGACATGCGCAGCCACAGCAGCACATCCAGGGCCGGCGCGGCCTGCTGAAGCGCCTCCGCAAACGCCTGCGCATTCTGGCCTTCAAGCAGCGTGCCATCCGTACGCCACGCGGATGCCTCCAGATAAACCCGGTTGATATCGCCATCACGCAAGCGATCCCCCAGCTGCTGGACCGCGTCGGCATTGACGGGGCCGTCCGTCCAGGCAAATTCAAGCCACGTCCGGTTATCCTTGAACTGGGCTGTCGTGCCGCCGTCCCCGGCTAAAAGCTGGCGCAGCACAATCAGCACCACGATCAGCGCCACCACACTGAGGACAGCAGCCACCCACCGGCGAGACGGGCCGGATTCTTGTTCGATGCGTACATGGCCGCGGCTGGAACGCGGACCTGAGCGACGTGAAGGCACGCCTCCTCCATCCTCACCGGTTACTCCGGCGAGTCAGTCTCCCCTACCCCATCCTCTGGAAACTCAAACTGCGGTACGACAATCGCCACGCCCAGCGCGGCCAATGCTTCCGCCTGGATCTCCCACATCTCGGCCTGATGCGCCGTCGTGTCGTGGTCATAGCCCAACAGGTGCAGAGTGCCGTGCACTACGGCCAGCGTCATCTCGTCCTCGACGCTGTGCTGCTCCGCAGCCGCCTGCCGCTCGATGTACGGCAGCGCCAGGACCAGATCGCCCAGATATTCCGCATCTTCTACCGCGTCAGGATCGGGATCGGCGGGAAACGACAGCACATCGGTCGGCTTGTCCACGTCACGGAACTGCCGGTTAAGCTGACGGATTTCCACGTCATCGCTGATGACGATACTCAGCCCGGCCTCCGGCGACAATTCGTGCGCGTCGAGAACCCACGTTGCCGCTGCCACAAGGCGTGCTTCCGGGATCGCCCGCTCGGTCTCAATCATCACCTGAACGTTAATGTCATAACTCATTCGTGCTGGTCGCTTTCAGTGCCGTCGTTCGCCGGTCGCCGTACCGCAAGATTACCATTTGTGTCCAACAGTGCGTCCGCCGCAGGAAGCGTATCCAGTCCGCGCCCGCCTGCCTTCTTGCCGAGTTCACTCACTACCGCCTGCGCATCCACTGGCACGGGCGCGATCCCAAGCTGGGGACGCGGCGCGGGCTGTGGCAGCTCGCGCGGGGTTTTCGGCTCCAGCCAGCGATTCTCCGTTCCAGGCGGCAGCGGGGCCGAACGGCGTTTAGGCGTGCCGGGATACGTGATCCGCGAGTGGAACATACCTTGCAGCGCGTTCACAAACGTCGCGCGGAGCGCGCGGAGATCTCCGAGCGTTAGCCCGCTCTCGTCAAGCTGGCGGTCACGCAGGCGCGCGTCGAATATAAAGTCCACCGTCTCGGTGATATCGTCCTTCGTCTGCGGACGCCGAGCGCGCACCGTGCTCTCACACCCATCCGCCAGCATCAGGATCGCCGTCTCGCGCGTTTGGGGTCGCGGACCGGGATAGGTGAACTCCTTGATATCCACGCCCGTTCCGTTCGTATGGGAGAGCGCCTGCTGGTAGAAGTAGGCGACCTGGGTCGTGCCGTGGTGCTCCATGATGAACTCATGGATTCGATGCGGCAGCCGGTAACGGCGCGCCAACCGCTCGCCTTCGGTTACATGCCCGATGATGATGCGCGCGCTCTGGTAGGGGTCGCCCAACGTATCATGAGGGTTAACCCTATCGACCTGATTTTCCACGAAGAAGAACGGGTTGAGAATCTTGCCGATGTCGTGATACATCGCGGCGACGCGGACGAGCGTCGCGTTGGCGCCGATCTGCTCCGCGCCCAATTCGGCCAAGTTCGCTACCTGGAGGCTGTGCTGGTACGTACCGGGAGCCTCGCGCAACAACTGCTGGAGCAATGGATGATTGGGCTGCATCAGCTCGATCAGCTTGAGGCTGCTAGGGATGTTCAGCACGTTGCTGATGATATACAGGCCCACCAGCGCCCCGGCAGCAGACAGCATGCCGTTCAACACCGAGCCAACGAGCTGCGACAGCAGCACGAACGCATCCACTGTCGTCTCGGATCCCAGCGCAAACGCCAGCGCAATCAGCGCGCTGCTGAGGCCGACCACACCTCCGGCGACGAAATAAGCGTTCAGCCGTTCGGTTCGCCCAAAGCTCAACACGCCCAACGTCCCGGCGAACCCGATCAGCACGGCAAACGTCAGCGATCCGTGCCCCATGAATCCCACCAGCGACGCCAGCGCCAGGATCACCACGATACCCAACTGCGGACCGGCCAGCGTCGTCACCAGAAATGCCAGCGCCGACGCCGGATAATAATACGGTTCGGTTTTGGCCTGCGGATTTACCAGCCGCGCGCCAACCATAAAGCTCACGAACAGCACGCCGAGCATGATCAGCACGCGCCGGTCGATCAGCAGCTTCGGCTCAAAGCGCAGGATATAGCCGCCCAGCAGCGCCGTCACCAACGCCATCGCCAGCAGGCCGCTGATGATACGCGCTGTGCGATGATGTCCCGCGTCGAGCAGCCCGAACTGCTGCAGCGCCTCGATGTGCGCCGCCGTTGCGATTTCCCCTGCGCGGATGATCATCTGTCCCTGTGCGAACGTCCGCACCTCGACCGCTACATTTTCCGCAGCGCTCGTCTGCTGCTGGCGGGTCAGCTCGTCATTATAAAAGGTATTGACGCGCACGAGGTCTTCAACAACGCCCTGGATGACCTGAACCTCCTGCTCGCTGTACGTCGCGCTGATCAGGTTGGTCAGGTTATCTCGCTTCGACTGGATGTTGTCCTCGCGGATCTCGCCGCTCATCACGCGTTCAAGCAGGCGGATGATCTGCGCGTCCACCGCGCGCCAAGCCGCCTCATCCTCGATAGCGAGCATCTGGGTCACAACGTCATCGTTCAGGCTGAGCACGGTGATCGCCGCGATATCCTGCTTCTTTTGATCGAGGCTCGCCAGATCGTCGTAGCGGACGTTTTCGATGTAGTCGAGGGACTGCCGCGCAAGCTGAAGCTGTTCGGTCGCGACGCGGGCATCGGGGGGATCGTATACCGGGCGCACCGACGCGGCAGCCGCCTGGCGCTTATCTTCGGTCAGGACATCGCTTTCATACGTCATGCTGCGCGGTGCAAGCACGTCGCGCGGCGCAACGTCACCGACTTCCAGCACCAGCCGGGACGCGGACGACACCAGACTGTCGTAGGCCAGCACGACCGATCCGCTGCTCACAAAAGCGGCAATCAAACCCGCCGCCAACGCCCAGTGGAGGAGGCGTCTGTATCGTCGTGGTCCAGGTACGAGGTTCTGGTCTTCAGACACCATACTGCCCCCAAATACGAAGCGGGCACTTTTGCGCCCGCCCTAAAACTCCGCTGTCAGGCCTGCGGCGGCTGGCGACCGTCGAGGCTGGCCCGCCTACCCGAGCAGCTCCCGGACAATCGCGTTGACACGTTTACCGTCCGCTTGCCCCTGCACACGCGGCATCACCACGCGCATGAGTGCACCGATATCTTTTGGCGAGCTGGCTCCAGTTTCCGCAATCGCTTCGCGCACCACCCTGCGCAGCTCGTCGTCGCTGAGCTGGCGCGGCAGGAATTCCTCGATCACGGATAGTTCGTACTGCTCCTGCTCCGCCAGATCGGAACGCCCGGCGCGCGTCATTTCTTCGATGGATTCGCGCCGCTTTTTGGCTTCGGACATCAAAATCGCGGTCGCATCATCTTCGGTCAGGTCTTTACGCTGATCGACTTCGACCTGTTTGAACGCAGCCGTCATCAGACGCAGCGTCTCACGACGGCGCGTGTCACCGGCCTTCATCGCCGCTTTCAGATTCTCTTGAACGGCTTCTTTGGGGTGCATACCCTTCCACCTTATCCATACTCAGGCGCATTATAGCGACAGGCTGCCCATGCCGCCACCTCTCCTACGCTAGCCCGGCGGCCAATGCATCGGACGCCCGCCCAGGACGTGCAAGTGCACGTGAAATACCGACTGCTGAGCCTGACGACCCTCGTTCATCACGAGCCGGTAACCGCTTTCCGCGATCCCTTCCTGGCGCGCGACCTCCGCCGCAGCAGCGATCAGCTTACCGGCCAGCGCAGCGTGACCGTCACCCAGCGCCAGCGGGCCCTGAACGTGCTCACGCGGGATGACCAGCACGTGCACCGGGGACTGCGGGTTCACGTCGCGGAAGGCGACCACGTCCTCATTCTGGTACACGATCTGCGCCGGGATTTCCCCCGCCGCGATCCGGCAGAAAATACAGTCCATAGTCCGCCCTACTCCACACGCGCATTCAGCGCAATTTCGCCGCGCAGCCCGTGCTCGACCACGCCAGCAACACGCACACGCGTGAGCGAATTGGTCAGCACCTCGGGCGCATCCATATCCACGCGCAAATAATGATCGGTCAGGCCGGTATTACGATAGCCCGTTTCCGACGCACCGGTCACCTGCTCCCAGAGCACCTCGACTTCGCGCCCGACGAACCGCTGCGCGAAGCGCCGCCCACCCTCCTCCGACAGTGCCAGCATCTGCGCGCTGCGCGCTTTTTTGCGCTCGGCATCGACATGCCCCGGCATGCGCGCCGCGGCGGTCCCGGGCCGCTTCGAGTAGCGGAAGACGTGCAGTTTCGTAAAGGCCATTTCGCCCACGAAGTCCAGGCTGGCCGCGAATTCGTCGTCGGTCTCGCCGGGGAAGCCCACGATCACGTCCGTGCTGATCGCCAGATCGGGGATCTGCGCGCGCGCCGACTCGACCAGCGCGCGAAACGAGGCGCGCGTCGTGCGGCGGGCCATGCGCTTCAGGGTGGCGTCACAGCCGCTTTGCAGCGGCAGATGTAGGTGGCGGCACAGACGCGGATCCGCCCACAGATCGAAGAACCGGGACGACAGATCCCACGGCTCCAGAGACGACAGCCGCACGCGCGGGATCGCCGTGCGCCACAGGATTTCCTGCACCAGCGCGTACAGTCCTTCCCGTTCACCCTGATCGTGCCCATACGAGCCGAGATGCACGCCGGTCAATACCGCTTCCTGATAGCCCGCGGCAGCCAGCGCGTCGACCTCACGCACGATGTCATCCTGAGCGCGGCTACGGCCCGGCCCACGCGCGATCGTCGTGACGCAGAAGGTGCAGCGGTTATCGCAGCCGTCCTGCACTTTGACGAAGGCCCGTGTCCGGCCCAACGCGCCGCTGCCCCATTCGCGTGCCAGCGGCTCCCGGTCGAAGATCTCGCCCGGCTCGTCGTTCAGCGCCAACGGCACGAGGCGATCTTTATCCAGATTATTCACCACCTGCGCCACGCCCGGCAGTGCACCGACCGTTTCCGGCGACAGGTGCGCGTAACACCCTGTCGCCACGATCCGCGCGCCGGGGTTCACGCGGTTCAGCCGCCGGATCATCGTGCGGCTGGTGCGCCCGGCCTCGTTGGTCACCGCGCAGGTATTGACCACGCACAGGTCGGCTTCTTCCGCCGTGCTCACTACGGCGTGACCAGCCTGTTGAAACTGAGCCGCTAGCTGCTCGATCTCGCTCTGATTGAGGCGGCAGCCCGTCGTCTCAAGATAAACTTTCACGATTCGACCTCGTCAGCTTGCACGGGCGGTTCGGTGGCCGGCTGTGCCAGATCGGGCTGTGGACCGACGATCACCAGATCGTCGAACGCCACCACGACCGAATCGCTGGTATCAATGCTGTGTCCGGCGCTCAGCGCGATCTGTCCTTGCGTAAAGTCACCGTCCTCAAAGATATAGCGCGACTCGTCGGTGTAGCACTCGTCATTCAGCCACATACTCGTCGCGTTCTCACCCTTGAGGCACAGCGGCATCACCTGATCGTTCACGTAAAACTGGAACTGATCCCCTACACCCACTATGCGGATCTCGTTGGGCGCAGTTCCGGGCCGGACGGCCTCGGAAGGGCCCCAATTGCTCACGAATTCCAGGATGCCATCCTGCATTTTGACCAGCGCGTACCATCCCTGGTTACTGGCATCGCCGCCGATGAGAAAGCCATAATAGTTATCGAGATCCCGGTAGCGGAAGATCACGCCAAACTGGTTATCCAGCGGACCGGACAACATTTGCGCAGTGACCCGGGCGTCAAAGTCGGAGAAGGTGCGATCCAGCGCTGAAAAAACGACCTCGTTCGTATACGGCGAGCCATACGTAATCCGCAGCGCGGTGCCATCCAGCGCCCCGTACTGCTGCGCCACCTCGTCCAGCCCACTCACAGGCACAAACTCCGCCGCATCGCGCCCGGTGTAGAGGTCCCATTCGGCGTCGGCGCGGTCGAATGTCGTCGCATAGAGAAGTTGCCCCGGCTCCGGCGTCTCAACAGGCCGCTCAATCCAGCCTGTGAGCACGGCCAATGCCAGCGCCAATCCGGCAATAAGCACCAGCCACAGCGCTATTGCAGGGACGCCAACGCGCCGCAACGATCGATTCGCCGCCGGGCTTGCCACCTCGGGTGCAGGATCGCTGCGGCGCGCCAATCGGACCAGATACCACACCGCCAGCAGCGACTGCGCAACAAACAGCACGGCAATCACCCGCAGAATGTTCTGGGCCGTTTCAGGCGCAATTGCGGGCAAATCCGGCTCCATCGACCACAGGAGCGCCGCAACTGGCAGGCCCAGCAGCAGCCCCGCCGCGCCCAAATAGGTCACCAACGTACCGCGCTCGACATGGCGCAGGGCACTCAAGGCGCGCATCTCCAACAGCCCGCCCACTGCCAACAGGACAACCAGCAAGACCTGAGTCTGCGTGCCCGGCTCGTAGGCATCACCTGCCTGCTCGATGCGCAGGGACCAGTCAATGCCGAGGCGATCCAGGTCGTTGGTGTAGACATACCAGCCCAGCACCAAGGCGCTGAGCAGCAGCCCCAGCCCGGCCACGGCAAAGTGCAGCCGCATCAGCCGCAGCGGCCATGATGCGCGCGCAGTGCTCTCCTGCCGCTCGCTCCGGTGAAATGGCACAATTGCTTCAGACATATGCAAGCCTCATCCCAGCCACTGCCGCGTACACAAGACGCGGCGTCACCAATAAGCGCCCCCAACACAGAGGATTGTAACACGCTGTTTGGCGATTGAAGAGGGAAATTAACTAGAAGGAATAGCCTAACCGCGTGAGGCCCCGGCTGGCAAGCAGCCCGTACCCATCTTCGCCCCCAACCCGTTCCACCACATAGCGGAACGAATCGGCAGCGCCATCACGGTCACCCAGGTGCTCCAGGAGGACGCCAAAGTAGTAGCGGCTTCGCACCCGGCCCGGATCGAGCTGAACCGCTCTGTTCAGCGCGTCGTAGGCGTCGTCATATGCGCCCGTCCGGTAATACGCCCAGCCGAGGCTCGCCGCCGCATCGGGATCGGAGGGAAGCGCATCCGCAGCGTCTTTCACAACATTCAAGCGATCGTCGGTAAGTTCGATCTCGCTGTCCGCATAAAACGCAGCCAGCAGCGCTTTCCAGCGCACATCGTCGGGGGCCAGCGTCACGGCCTGCTGATACCACGTCTCCGCCGCGTCGAGATCGTCCTGCCGCTGCAAGGACGCGCCGATCTCCGCCGCCAGCGCGGGATTATCGGGGTCCAACGCCTGCGCCTGGACGAGCGCATCATATGCGGCGGGCTCATTCTCCGCCTGCTGCCAGTGCAGTCCCAACAGGTAATACAGCGCCGGATCGGAGGGGACCATTGCCAGTGCCGCTTCCAGATCGGGTAACCCATCGCGCCCCTGCTGGTCACGCACGAAGCCGAGATAGCCCAGCGCCGTCGAATTCACCGAGTTCACCGCCACCGCCTGAAGCAATGCGTGTTCAGCCAGCGCCCAATCACCCAACCCAATCAGCGCCAGCCCGACGCCGGTATGTGCTTCCGTCAGCGACAGACTGCCGTAGCCGGACAGCGCGTTCAAGATCGGCTGCGCGCGCCCTGCCCATTCGGGCGCGGGCATCGCACCAAGCAGCAGATCTTGCGCGCGCGCCTGATCGAGCGGGGCGAGCAGCGCCCCCAGCCGGTACAACGCCCCGAAGTTCGCAGGATCGGCGGCAACCGCACGCTCCAACGCGTTTTGCGCCTCGCTCCACGCCTGGCGGTTGAGCGCCGCATCCGCCGCGGCCACCAGCGCCGCCGGATCAGCATCTCCGCTTGTTGCCAGACTGAGCGCCAGGGCGCGCGCCTGCTGCGTCTCGCCCGACTTATCGAGCACGGCGGCCAGCGCCCGCCGCTGCTGATCCGACCAGCCTTCCAGTTCCGCGAGCTTGTACAGATACACACGCGCGACGTCATACTGCCCGGCGTCGATCATCGCGTCTGCCAGCATGCGATAAAGATCGGGACTGTCGCCGACACGCGCCGCCACACGGCTGTACGCCGCAAGCGCCTCGCCGGTCTCGCCGCGCACAGCGTGGACCGCAGCGTCATCCAGCCAGCCCGCGATGCGAGTGCTCAATGGCTGGCGCACCGCTACCGATACGATCAAAACGAGCGCCACAAGTCGCGCCAGGATGGCCGCGCCCTGCCCCGCTCTACTGCGTTTCGATTCCAAGCGTCCTCTTTATTAAACCACCGGGCGATCCGGATCGAGCCCGAGCGCATCGATTACAACCGACTCGATCTGGTCGAGCGCAAACGGCTTGACCAGATAACAATAGACTCCCTGCAAGCGGCCCATCAGCCGGTTGATCACGTCGCCGTAAACGGTCGTGACGACCGCGATCGGCTCCCGGCCCCGCCGCCGCTCCTGGATCGTTTCCAGCACGTTCCACCCGTCCATGTCGGGCAGTTCCAGGTCAAGCACAATCAGCTCCGGTTCCTCTCGTTCGTACAGCGCAATGCCATCCTGCCCGTGGCTCGCCGTAAAAACGGTCAGTCCCATCGCCTCCAATGCTACCTGGATCGCTTCACTTAATTCAATCGTATCT
>NZ_DAISHJ010000029.1:9645-10067 GCF_036822615.1 Aggregatilinea sp.
ACAATGAGCACTTTTGACATGCGATTGATCCCCCGTCCCTGTGTGGTGGCGGCATAAATTATAAGCAAAGCTGCGCCAGCACGCGCCTTTGCACTTACCCCGATCACCGGGCGCTCTTCCCCAAGACGCCCAGTGTATCATCATAGTATACGCCGCCTTTTGTGTGGACGGGGACCTTTTTTCGCACATTTTACAACTCACGCTGGTCGTCGCAGAACGCGCGTGCTAACATGAACAACAGACGTCGCAAAACGTTAAAACGTATGCTATGATGTGCGGACCCTGGTAACAGAAGGATAGCGATTGGATGGCTAGCAAGAAGACCGCCAGCGGCGGTCGTTCTGTGTCTGATGACAACGCGGCTCCCAAAAGCGCGGCTTCGAAGTCTGCGCCTCGTGCCAGCCGGCCCAAGAGCCAATCGG
>NZ_DAISHJ010000029.1:10077-50125 GCF_036822615.1 Aggregatilinea sp.
AGACGAGCACGCCGTCTGCCGCACGCTCCGCACGCACGTCTCAACGCGCGCCTATTACTAAACGTACCAGTCCCATCGAGCGCATTCGCACGATCGCTCAACGACTGCGCAAAACGCTGACCGATCCGGCCTTCTGGCAGCGCCTGCGCGATCAACTTCCCCCCTGGACCGACGAAATCGTCGCCATCTTGTTGATCGTGCTCGGCGTCGTGATCATTACCGCCCTGCTCAACACGACCTCACAGGCCGCGTTGTCCCGCGCAATTTCACGGCTGCTGCGCCAGGTGTTCGGCTCTGGTGGCTACCTCATCGCCATCGGGGTGATGGCAGCCGGTGCGATCATCCTGCTGCGCAAGTTCGGCATTGTGATCCGGCTGGGCTGGACACGGATCGTCGCGCTGGAAATAGCATTCGGCGCGGTGCAAGCGCTCCTGCATATCCTGGCGAACGATCCCGAACCCCGCGCATTGGCAGCGGACGGCGGCGGCGGCGGATATGTGGGCTGGGCGCTCAGCCAGCTTACTGCGGGGGCCGGTCGCGGCATCTCGATCGTCCTCTTTACCATCGTCCTGATCGCCAGCACGATCCTGCTGTTCGGCCTGCGCCAGGCCCATTTCATCGCGGCGACGGCCTGGATCAGCGCCCAGCTTGAGCGCAGCCTCGCCCGGCTGGACGAAGTTCTGCCCCCCGACGCCGTCCGCTCAGGATCGGCGTCAGACCGCCGCGCGCCAATGGTCAGCCGCTCCAGCCGTCTGGGGCACGTCGCGCCCGACGAGAGCAACACACGTACACCCTACAGCCGTCCATCGGTTGTGCCGCGCGACGACGCTTCCGCTGAGGCCAGCGAAGAGCAGGCGACTGCCGCGGCAAAACCAGACCGTCCCAGCCCGGATCGCGCCGCGCAGACCCGCAACATGCGCCTGCACCGTGACGGCGAACCATCGCTCAGCAAGGAAGAACGCAGCAAGCTCATTGAAGAAACGCGGCGCAGCCTTGGCGCGGATAACGGTCGCAGCCTGATCGCGCCCGGCGCGCCCGGCGAGCGCCCCTCGATCGTCCCGCGCGATTATGCCAGCCAGGGCAACGGCGTCGTTGCGGCGGGAAAGATCCGCGAAAGCGACGACGGCACGCCAGAACGCTATTTCACAGTCGAGGACTTCCGCGAGATCAAGAAGGTCGGTAAGCGCGAAGAAGTCCTGCCGCCGCTGGAAATCCTCGACGCCGTCGAGCTGGACAAACCGACCGAAGAGGAAATCAACACCAACGCGCGCATCATCAAAAACACGCTGCTGGAATTCGACGTCGAAGTCGAAGTCGTGGACGTGAAGGTCGGCCCCACGGTGACCATGTATGCCGTGTCGCCGTACACCGAAACGGTCACCGACGAGGGCGAAACCGTCACCAACCGCGTGCGCGTCGGCCAGATCGCCAACCTGTCCAGCGACCTTGCGCTGGCCCTGTCCGCCAAGCGGCTGCGCATCCAGGCCCCCGTCCCGGGACATTCGTACGTCGGCGTGGAGGTTCCCAACCGCAAGCCGAGCACGGTCACGCTGCGCCCGGTGATCGAGTCCGAGAATTTCTACAAGAATCGCCACAATCCCTTGGTGATGCCGCTGGGACGCGACGTGTCCGGCGAGGCGTTCATTGCCGATCTGCAAACCATGCCGCATTTGCTCGTTGCGGGCACGACCGGCTCCGGTAAATCGATCATGCTGGCGGCCATGACCACGGCGTTCGTGCTGAACAACCCGCCGGATCGCCTCAAGCTGATCCTGCTCGATCCCAAGATGGTGGAACTGAGCCGTTTTAACGGCCTGCCCCACTTGCTCGGTCCGGTCGAAACCGAGCTGGACCGCATCATCGGCGTGTTGCGCTGGGCCACGCGTGAAATGGAGCGGCGGTATAAGCTGCTCGAAAAAGAAGCCGCACGCAACATCGAGATCTACAACAAGCTGCTGGGACGGCGGCGCAAAGACGAGCACCTGCCTTACCTCGTGATCGTGATCGACGAGATTGGGGACCTGATGATGCAGCGGCCCGACGAAACCGAGCGCGCCCTGACCCGTTTGGCGCAGATGGCCCGCGCCGTCGGCATTCACCTGATGGTCGCTACGCAGCGCCCCAGCGTGGACGTGATCACGGGGCTGATCAAGGCCAACTTCCCGGCGCGCATCTCGTTTGCCGTCGCGTCGAGCATGGACTCGCGCGTGGTGCTCGACTACACCGGCGCGGAAACACTTATGGGCCGGGGCGACATGCTCTACCTCGCCGCAGATGCCGCCGGGCCGCAGCGTATCCAGGGCTGTTACATTTCGGATGAAGAGGTCAACGAAGTCGTTAGTTACTGGCGCGACTGGTACGACAAAGAAATCGAGGCCGGGAACATGGAGGCGCCGGGTGTTGCGCCGTGGGAACGCGGTTTGACGCGGCGCGAGGTGTTATCCGAAACCGACCCGATGCTGGAGGAAGCGATCGCGTTGGTGGTAAGCGAAGGCGAAGCCTCCGCGTCCCTGATCCAGCGGCGGCTTGGGCTGGGCTATCCGCGTGCGGCGCGCCTCGTGGATCTGATGCACGAACTGGGCATCATCGGTCCGGCACAGCCCGGCGGCAAGAGCCGCATCGTGACCGTCAAACCGGGCGACGATCCGTTCAAACAGTTGGTGGATAAGCGGCTCAAAAACCGCTGATCGAGCCGCGTACGCATTGAGATAGACTTAAATCTCTATTGCTTTTTGGTCGCGTTACCAGTAACATACGCCGCGCATCTGTAGGAGGTCCGCTTGGCTTCGCCTTTATTGATCGCCCCATCTATTCTTGCCGCCGACTTCGCCCGTCTGGGCGAGCAAATCCGGCAAGCTGAAGCCGCAGGTGCAGACCAGATTCATATCGACGTGATGGATGGGCGCTTCGTCCCCAACATCACAATGGGTCCGCTGGCCGTCGAAGCCGCACGACGTGTAACGTCTCTGCCGCTCGACGTGCACCTGATGATCGTCCATCCTGAGGATCACATCCAGCCCTTTGCCAAAGCCGGGGCCAACATCATATCGGTCCACGTCGAAACGTGCCCCCACCTGCACCGTACCGTCCAGCAGATCCGCGAAGCAGGCGCGCGCCCATCGGTCGTGCTCAACCCCGGCACGCCCGCCGTCGCCGTGAAGGAAATCCTTCCGTTCGTAGACATGGTGCTGGTCATGACTGTCAACCCGGGTTTTGGCGGGCAGGCGTTCAT
Source organism: Aggregatilinea sp. (assembly GCF_036822615.1). Taxonomy (NCBI): domain Bacteria; kingdom Bacillati; phylum Chloroflexota; class Anaerolineae; order Aggregatilineales; family Aggregatilineaceae; genus Aggregatilinea; species Aggregatilinea sp. The sequence goes on from NZ_DAISHJ010000029.1 coordinate 13,310, forward strand.
CCCGCAAATGCTGGGGAAGATCAGCGAAATTCGGGCAATGCTGGACGCGTTGGGCAGCAGCGCCGATATACAGGTGGACGGGGGCATCGACGTGACAACGGCACCGCAGGTCGTGCGCCACGGCGCGAACGTCCTGGTCGCAGGCACGGCGATCTTCCGCGCGCCGGAGGGCATCGTTGCGGCGACTCAGGCGCTGCGTGAGGCCGCGCAATGAAGCTGGCGATGGGCATAAACACGAAAGCCAGCGCGGTGCGCTGGCCCTTGTGTGTCAGTTTGGCAGTGCGGTGCGAGCTGACTCTAGCGAGCCTTCGCGTCCTTGCTCATCGTCTTGATGCACTGCGTGCAGACGTACTTGCTCACCAGGCGGCCATTTTCCATCACCTTGATGCGCTGGATGTTAGGCCGGAACTGGCGATTGGTCTTGCGGTTTGAGTGGCTGACATTGTGCCCAAACTGAGGGGTCTTGCCACAGACTTCGCACTTCGCCATGAGACTACCTCGCCCACGAAACTGTTCCAAATAAGCGGACGCCATGCTACCATAGAGCGAACAGTAAAGCAAGGGCTTTATACTCACATGAGAGTAACGTATGACCACCGATGAGACATCACGCGGCATGATCGAGATTTCGCCAAACGCGATTGCCTCGCTTGCCGGCCACGCGGTATTACAGACTTACGGCGTGGTAGGCATGGCATCGCCCAATCTGGCCTCGGACCTGGTCGCCAGCCTCACGCGCGACCCGCATCGCGGGATTCAGGTCCGGCAGGACACTTCCCAGATCATCATCGACGTCTATGTGGTGATCGAGTACGGCACGCGCATCGCGTCCGTCGCCAACAGTTTGATTAACGCGGTCCGCTATACTGTAGAGCAGAGCATCGGCATTCCCGTGGGCCAGGTGAACGTGCACGTTCAGGGTCTGCGCGTCAGCCGCCATGAGTGAAAGCACGGCAGTCACTATGTCACAACACACTTCCGAAACCCCGGCTGCGCATCGCGCCTGCGACGGGCAAACCCTGAAACAGTTGGCCCAGGCCGGGCGCGATTGGCTCGACCAGCATCACGCCCTCGTCAATCAGCTTAACGTCTTCCCTGTGCCGGACGGCGACACCGGGACTAATATGCTGATGACGATGCGCAACGCCATCAAAGAAATCGCCGCCGATGACAGCGGCCACGCGGGACACATCGCGGCACGCATCGCTCATGGCGCAATGATGGGATCGCGCGGGAACTCCGGCACGATTCTATCGCAGTTGTGGCAGGGTTTTGCCCACGCGCTGAAGGATCAGCGGGTGATGACCGCCGAACTGGCCGTGCACGGCATCCGTGAAGCCGCCGACACCGCCTACCGGGGCGTGATCAAACCCGTGGAAGGCACAATCCTAACTGTAGCGCGCGAAGCGGCGGAAGAAGCCGAAGCTGCGTACCAGGACACACAGGATCTCGAAACGATCCTGGCGCGCGTGGTGGATCGCGCCAAAGACGCGGTCGCGCGGACGCCGCAAATGCTCCCCATCCTGCAAAAAGCCGGCGTGGTCGATTCCGGTGGGAGCGGGCTGGCCTATATCCTGGAAGGAATGCTGCGCTACGTTCGCGGAGAAGCCGTGACAAGCCTGGACGTTGAGATCACACAAACGCAAGAAGATTTAGCCGCCACCCTCGCCCCCGAAGATGAAATGGGCTACGGGTATGACGTGCAGTTCATCATCAAGGGCGACAGCCTCAACGTCAACGTCATCCGCTCCGCCATCGACGCGATGGGCTGGTCCACGCTGGTCGTAGGCGACGACCAAGCCGTCAAAGTTCACGTTCACGTCCACGATCCGGGCATCCCGCTGAGCTACGGCGTCAGCCTGGGCGCGATCTCGGACATCGTGGTCGAAAACATGCAGGAACAGTTCCAGGACTACGTGCGCGATCGTTCGGAAGGCACAGGGCTGTTCGAAGGTGCGCACGAAGAAGAAGAGGACGTTCCCGCGTTTGACCTGGAACCCGGGGACATCGGCGTCGTTGCCGTCGCGTCCGGGTCGGGATTAGCACGCGTCTTCAAGCAGTTAGGCGCAACGCAGCTCGTCATGGGCGGGCAAACGAATAACCCGAGCACGCAGGAGATTCTGGAAGCCGTCCAGCGCGTGCCCACCTCTAAGGTGATCTTGCTGCCCAACAACAAGAATATCATCCTGGCTGCCGAACAGGCCGCGCGCCTCGCCACTAACCAGGAAGTGATCGTCGTGCCGACTCGCAGCATGCCCCAGGGCATCAGCGCCCTGCTCCCTTACGATCCGAAGGGTGAGCTTCAGGACGTCGCCGAAGCGATGGCCGAAGCCAAAGACGAAGTCGTCACGGGCGAGATCACGACCGCCACGCGCAGCGTGGAGATCAACGGCGTAGAAGTCGAGAACGGCCAGATCATCGGCCTGATCGACGGCATGCTGTCCGTCTCCGGCGACAACCTCGACAACGTCATGCAGCAAGTGCTGCAGCAGATGCAAGTCGAGCAGCGCGAACTGGTCACCCTGTACTACGGTGACGGCATACAGCAACCGGACGCCGCCGCAATGGTCGAGCGGCTTCAGGCGCAGTATGCAGATCAGTCCTTCGAGCTGGTGCAGGGCGGCCAACCGCACTACCACTATATCTTGAGCGCGGAATAATGAGTTCGATCAGAGAAGGGGTGCCCTGTGGGTAAAATTCGGATTGTGACCGACAGTGCGGCACAGTTCGTGAATCCCGAGATCGTCAAGCGCTATAATATAGAGGTCGTGCCGCATACGGTCCACCTCGGCACACAGTCCTTCCGCGAGGGAATCGATCTCGATACGGAAGCGTTCTTCCGGCTGCAAAACCAGTCGAACGCGCCCGTCACGCTGTCTGCGCCCAGCGTCGATGCCTTCACATCCGTCTATGGTCGGCTCAATCGCAGCACGGACAAGATTCTGTCGCTGCACATGTCGCGTGCATTCGGCGCGACATGGAACAACGCCCGCAGCGCGACGAAATCCCTGCTGGGACGCTGCGAAATCGTCGTGCTCGATTCGCTCACGACCTCCATCGGCCTCGGCATGCTGGTCGAAGCCGCGGCGCGCGCCGTCGAGGACGGTCTGCCGATGGACGAAGTCGTGCGCATCACGCGCGGCATGGTCCCCCATATTTATATCGTTGTCTATGTCGAGTCGATGGACTACCTGCGGCGGAACGGTCTGCTGAGCGAGTCCCAGTCGATCCTCGGCGCGATGCTCAACATCAAGCCCTTCCTGACGATCGAAGACGGCGAAATCATCCCGATGGAAAAAGTGCGCACCGAAGGTCAGGCCGTCGATAAGCTGGTCGAGTTCGTCACCGAATTCTCCGATGTGGAGAATCTCGTCATCCTGCAGAACACGCCTTACGCCACCGACACGATCCGAACGCTGCAAGAACAACTCGCCCTTGAGTTTCCGGGCCGCAGCTTCCCCTCTTTAATGTATGGCCCCAGTCTTGCCGCGCTGATCGGCACGGACGCGACAGGTATCGTGGTCTATGAACGTGACGAGGACGAGGATGTGTTGTAATGGCACGTATCCTTGTCGTGACCGACAGCACCTGCGACTTACCCGCAGAGTGGATCCGGCAGTACGATATCCGCATTGTTCCCACATATGTCCAGTTCGGCCAGGAAAGCTTTGCCGACGATGGGGTGCAAATCACGCGGACTGAGTTTTACCACCGCATGGTCTCGTCGCCTTTTCACCCCACCACTGCCGCCGGGTCCGTGGGCGAAACCAGCGAAGCGATGGCACGAGCGCTGAACGACGCGGATCACGTGATCGGCATCACGGCGGCGGCACAGCTCAGCGGCCTGTTCAACACGTTCCGTCTGGCTGCCGAGGATACCGATCCGGCGCGCGTGACTCTGATCGACAGCCGCCAGACCAGCATGGGCCTGGGGTGGCAGGTCTACGTGGCGGCAAGCATGGCGCAGGCCGGGGCCAGTGTGGAAACTATCACCCTGCGCATCCAGCGCATGCAGCCCTTCATTGAAGTGTATGCCGCGCTCGATACGATGGAGCACCTGCGGCGCAGCGGGCGTGTCGGATGGGCGACCGCAGTCATGGGTAATTTATTCCAGATCAAACCCATCGTCTCTTTGCATGAAGGTGTGGTATCCTCGGTAGCGCGGGTGCGGACGAGCCATCGCTTATTTGAAGCGCTGGTCGAGCTGGCGCACCATCTTGCACCGTTCGATTATCTGGCAATCATGCACACCGTAAATCCCAACGGCGCGCAGCGGCTGCGCGACGCGCTCGCGGATATTCGACCCGAGACACCGGTTCCCATCGTAGACGCGACCCCCGTTCTGGGCGTGCACGTGGGGCCTAACGGCATCGGGCTTGGCATCGTGCGTAAAATAACCTAAATAGGGGACATTACATGCCTTCGGCGTTGGAAACCCTGGTAAAAATCCTGAAATTAGAACAGGACACCGGCTACAAGAACACGGCGGTTATTGGCGGTTTGCAGTCGTTTGCGACCAATTGGGTGCGGGAAGCGCACCAACAGGCCAAGCGCCCGGAACATCACCAACTGGTAGACGAAATGGTCGTACGGCTGGAGCAGTACCCGGCCATCGAAGGGCTGGAAGACCGGCACGAAGCGATCCGGTATATGCTGGGACGCATCATGGGGCGCATCCCGGCCCCGCCCGATCTGCCGCCCTCGCAGTATGCCGAAACGCCCGCACCGGCCCCTGTGGTCGAACCATCGCCTCCGGAAGCGCCGCCTGCGCCTGAACCAGCTCCCGTGCGCGCCGAAGCGCCACCATCTCCGGCGCCGCAGCGTACGCCGCAGCCCAAGCGGACCAGTGCGCCGCCCAGGCCAAAGCCTGCGCCGCGTGTTACAGACGAAGAAGACGATGAAAATGACGGCGGCGGCTTTGGCGACGACGAGAACGACGATTGGTTCGCTACGTCTGGCCCATCCGACTGGAAGCCGCCCGTCCCGGAACCCGTATCCCGGCCCGCATCGCGCGCACCGCGCCGCCCGCACCGAGAAGCGCTGTCATTCGAGGAAGTCGAAACACGCCTGAAAGAGATGAGGACGCCCGTCACCGCGCTGCACAAGGTCGGTGACAAAATGGCCGACAAGCTGGGGCGGCTGGGCATTGCCACCATTCAGGACATGCTCTACACCCTGCCGCGCCGCTACGACGATTACCGTGAGATGCGGACACTCAATCACGTCAGTCCCGGCGAGCACATTACGGTCGTCGCGGCAGTGCGCTCGGTCACGAAAAAGGAAGGGCGTGGCAAACGCCCCTACTTGCTCGTGCTGCTCGATGACGGCACAGGCACAATACAGGTCACGTTCTTCGGCCAGCCGTGGTTGCAGCGGCAGTTCCGGCGCGGCAGCCAGCTCGTGCTCAGCGGACAGGTCGATCTGTTCCGCGGCCAGTTGATGATGACCAATCCCGAGTGGGAACTGTTGGAACGCGACAACATCCATACGTGGCGCATCGTCCCGGTGTACCCGCTCACCAAAGGCCTAACCGCGCGCACCATGCGGCGCATGATGAGCGAAACAGTCGAGACCTATGCACCCCGCATGCCGGATTATCTACCGGTCAGCGTGCAGGATCGCACCGAACTGGCCGATCTCGACTGGGCGCTGGAACAGGTTCACTACCCCAGCTCGTTTGAAGATCTCACCCACGCGCGGGCGCGTCTGGCGTTCGATGACTTGTTCTTGTTCCAGATGACGCTGATGGGCAACCGCCGCGACTGGCAGGCGCAACCCGGCCAACCGCTGCACGCCGAGGACGAGTGGCTCAACAGTTACATCGCTGCCCTGCCCTACCCGCTGACGGGCGCGCAGCAGCGCTCCCTGAGCGACATCCGCATGGACCTCGCTGCAAACGTGCCCATGAACCGCCTGCTGCAAGGCGACGTCGGCTCCGGCAAGACAGCGGTCGCCTCGCTGGCTCTGGCGATCGCGGTGCGCGCTGGGAAACAAGCCGCGATCATGGCACCTACCAGCATCCTGGCCGAACAGCACTTCCGCAGCATCGGCAACTTCCTGAGCCTTGCGCCGGGCGACGAGCAGATCCAGGTGCGCCTGCTGACCGGCAACACCAACGAAGCGGATCGCCAGGAAATCTATGCCGGGCTGGCCGAAGGGCGAATTCACGTCGTCATCGGGACGCACGCCCTGATCCAGGACACGGTCACGTTCCGCGATCTGGCGCTCGTGGTGATCGACGAGCAGCACCGCTTCGGCGTCAACCAGCGCGCTGCACTGCGCAGCAAGGGTGAAAATCCGCACGTGCTGGTGATGACGGCCACTCCCATCCCGCGCACACTGGCGCTGACGATCTACGCCGACCTCGATCTGAGCGTGATCGATGAGATGCCCCCGGGCCGCACGCCGATCCAGACGCGCGTCCTTCAGCCGTCCGAGCGCGAGCGCGCGTACAGCTTCATCCACGCGCAGTTGGACCGGGGCCGACAGGCGTACATCGTTTATCCCCTGGTGGAAGCCTCGGATCAATTGGAGGAAACGGGCGCTGCTACAGTCGAATACGAGCGGCTGCAAAAACAGGTCTTCTGGCGCTACCGCGTCGGCCTGCTGCACGGCCAGATGTCGCCCGCCGAAAAAGAAGCGGTGATGGCGCAGTTTGCTTCGGGGCGGCTGGATGTACTGGTCGCCACCTCGGTGATTGAAGTGGGCATCGACGTGCCAAATGCCAGCGTCGTGCTGATCGAAAACGCCGAACGGTTCGGCCTCGCCCAGCTTCACCAGCTTCGTGGGCGTGTCGGGCGCGGCACGCACGAATCGTACTGTCTACTGGTCGCCAGCAGCCCACAGGCCGCACAGGATCAGCGCTTGCAGGCAATGGAACAGACCAACGATGGTTTCAAGCTGGCCGAAATCGACTGGCAGCTTCGTGGAGCCGGGGATCTACTCGGCGTGCGGCAGAGCGGCATGGGCCAGTTCCAGTTGGCCGAGCTGATGAACCCGCAGTTAGTCGAGCTGGCGCAGCGCGAAGCGCGCACCGTGTTTGCTGAAGATCCCAATCTGACCCAACCTGAGCATTACCTCCTGTCGCGGCGCATCCGTGCCGCGCTGGGTGAACACGCTGACGTGAGCTAATCCGGTACGAAAGAGGACGGACAATTTTGGCTTCTCTGCGACGAGCACTCTATCCAGGCTCCTTTAACCCGATCCACTACGGCCACCTCGACATCGCACGGCGGGCGCTGGGCCTGTTCGACGAGCTGGTGATTGCGATCTATGTCAGCCCTTCCAAGCCGGATCTGTTCGATATCGAAGAACGGCTGGCGCTCGTTAAGGAATCATTTAAAGATGAGACTCGTGTACGGGTTGCGTCATATAGCAAATTAACTGTAGACTATGCGCATGATGTGGAAGCAACTGCCATTGTGCGCGGGCTGCGTGTATTCTCAGACTTCGAACTGGAATTCCGCATGGCACTGGCAAACCGGCGGCTGGCCCCGGACATCGAGATTGTAAATTTTATCGCCGCCGAAGAACACATTCATATCAGCTCCAGCACCATTCGTGAGATCGCGTCACTGGGTGGGGACGTATCCACAATGACGCCGGCTCACGTCGTTACGGCGCTGAAGCGGCGGTTCGCGGAGTTGAAACAGCAGGGATCTGGGTCGTCATTTGTGGTGAGTTTGGCAGATTAATAGCTGTCCGATTGGAGAGGGGCAATGGACATCCAACATCTGGTCGATCGGCTTGAGGATTTAATCGACGAGGGCCGTCACATCGCGTTCAGCAAATACACGATGATCGACGAGGAGCACGCGCTGGAAATTATCGACCAGATGCGCATTTCCGTGCCCGAGCAAATCGAAAAAGCGTCGCGCATGATCAACCAGCGCGACCGTATGATGGCGCAGGCCAACGAAGAAGCGACGCGCATCGTTGAGCTGGCCCGCGAGCGCAGCCAGGAATTAGTTGAGCGCGATGCAATCGTGCAGACGGCCAACAACCGGGCGAAGAATATCATCGATCAGGCGCGGCGCGAAGCCGACCAGATCCGCGCAGAAGCCGACGCTTACGTGCTCCAGGCGCTCAAAGAACTGGAAGCGCAGCTCATCAAGAACCTGACCGTGACGCGCAACGGCATCGCCAAAATCGTGGACGAGCGTGAAGCCGCACAGGCTCGCGTCCAAACGACCTACGAGCAGGCACCTGCGCCCGATACGGACATGGCGCCCGAACTGGTCGAACAGGACGTTGAAGTCCGGCCATTCTCAACAAAATAGTCAATCAGCTGCGCTGCGCCTTGACAGGCGCTTGCTCACTGCTTTATAATGCCCCCGTCGTTGGACGCGCTGCCACGGCATTGGCATGGTTAAGGAGAACGGTTTATGGGTCCGCTACCCAAGCGAAAAGTGTCGAAAACCCGTCGTGACAAGCGACGTTCGCATGACCACCTGAGCCCGATGCACTTGGTGGTCTGCCCCGAATGCAACCAGTACAAGCCTGCACACCAGGTATGCCCGAACTGCGGTTCATACAAGGGCCGTGAAGTTCTGGCAATTGAAGAGGAAGCCTAGCTTCCCGGTTTTTTGCGAATGCAATCAGAGCCGTGCCCAACCAGCGCGGCTCTTTGCGTTTCTGGAGCCAATGCGCCCCGGTGAATAGAGTTCAGTCATAAGGAGCCATGAACATGAGTGAGTGGACGACTACCGCATTTGTGTTTCCCGGCCAGGGATCTCAGGAAGTCGGCATGGGGGCCGATCTGGCGGAGCGCTTCCCCGCCGCGAAAGCGGTCTTTGAGCAGGCGGACCAGATTCTCGGCGTCTCGTTGAGCGATCTATGCTTCAACGGTCCCGCCGAAGAACTCAACGACACGTACAATACGCAGCCCGCGCTTTACGTGATGGGCATCGCTGTACTGCGCGTGCTGGAAGCCGCACTGCCCACCCCGCCCCGCCCGGCTTTCGTCGCAGGCCACAGCCTGGGCGAATTCACCGCGCTGACGGCATCCGGCGCGCTGAGTTTCGAAGACGGCGTGCGGCTGGTCCGCGAGCGTGGACGGCTGATGAAGAAAGCGGGTGAACGCACGCCCGGCGCGATGGCCGCCCTGCTCGGCCTGAGCAGCGACGTCGTGCGCGAGTTGTGCACCGAGGCCAGCGCTAAAACCGGGAAACCGGTCGTGCTCGCCAACGACAACTGCGACGGACAGTTGGTCATCTCCGGCGACAAGGATGCGATCGAGGCCGCGATGCCGCTGGCGATGGAACGCGGCGCGAAGAAGGTCGTCCCGCTGACCGTCAGTGTCGCGTCGCACTCCCCGCTGATGGAATCGATCAGCGCGGAGTTCCGCCAGCATCTCGACCAGACCGCTTTTACGGCCCCCACGCTTCCGGTCATCGGCAATGTCAGCGCCGCGCCGCTCAGCACCGTGGACGAAATCCGCTTTGAACTAGGCGCGCAGCTCACCTCGACCGTGCGCTGGACGGAATCAGTCGGGTACATGCTGAATCAGGGTGTGCAGCGGTTCGTAGAACTCGGACCGAAGGACGTGCTCAGCGGCCTGATCAAGCGCATTGACCGGAGCGCCCAGCGCGCCGCGCTCAATAATGCGGCGGCGGTAGAGGCTTTTCTGGGAGATCTGTGAGCAAAACGCCCCAATAATGTGCAAGCTGCACAGTTTATGGGACGTTTCAGGGCAACTGATACGGAGGGTTCGATCGGAACCCTGATATCTTTGTCAAATTGCACAAAAATCACCCTTGATGTTTCTTGGGACATCCTATAAATTCAGACCGTAGTCTTCTAAAACAATGTCCCAAGGGAGATACACTGTATGGACGACAAGGCCCGTGAAATTCTGGAAATCGCAAAGGCAGAAAACGTACTCTTTATCGATCTCCAGTTCACTGACATCTTGGGGGTTACGAAAAGTGTAACGATTCCGACCAGCGGGCTTGAGGAGTCCCTCGAACGCGGCACGTGGTTCGACGGCTCATCCATTTACGGTTTCGCGCGCATTCAGGAATCGGACATGATTTTGCGCCCGGACCCGAACACCTTTCGCATTTTGCCCTGGACGCGTAACAGTTCGGCAGGCGTGCGTGCCCGCATCTTCTGCGACATCCAGACGCCCGAAGGCGAACCGTTCCCCGGCGATCCGCGCGGCGCGCTGCGCAAGGCGCTCGCCCACGCTGAGGCGCTCGGCTTCAGCTACAACACCGGCCCGGAACTCGAATTCTTCCTGTTCCGCAACGGCGGCGCGGTGACGGAAGCTGTCCCGCATGACATCGGCGGCTACTTCGACTTCTCGCCCAACGACGAGGCCGAAATCGTCCGCAGCGACATCGTGAACGCGCTGCAAGCGCTCGACATCAACGTCGAAATGAGCCACCATGAAGTCGCCATCGGCCAGCACGAAATCGACTTCCGTTATGGCTACGCGCTCCAGTCCGCTGACAACGCCATGACGCTGAAGTATGCGGTCAAGGGTGTTGCAACCAGCCACGGTCTGTTTGCGACCTTCATGCCCAAGCCGATCTTCGGTATCAACGGCAGCGGTATGCACGTGCACCAGAGCATGGTCGACAGCAGCGGCAAGAACATCTTCTTCGACCCCGACGGCCAGATGAAGCTGTCCGAAGTCGCGCAGCAGTTCGTCGCCGGTCAGCTTGCCCACGCGCGTGCGCTGGCGGGTGTCGTTGCCCCGACCGTCAACAGCTACAAGCGCCTCACCCCCGGCTACGAAGCGCCGGTGTACGTCTGCTGGGCCCAGCGCAACCGCTCGGCGCTCATCCGCGTCCCGCGCTACTCGCCCGGTCGTGAAGCCAGCACCCGCGTTGAGCTGCGCTTCCCCGATCCGAGCTGCAACCCGTATCTGGCGTTCGCGGCCATGCTCGAAGCGGGTCTCGATGGCATCGAGCGCAAGCTCACCCCGCCGGAGCCGGTGACGGACGATGTGTTCCACTGGTCGAAGGAAGAGCGCGAAGCCAAGGGCGTGGATACGCTGCCCGGCACGCTAGAAGAAGCGCTCGACGAACTGGCGAAGGACGAGGTCGTCCGCAACGCACTCGGCGATCACATCTACGTGGCCTACGACCGTGCCAAGCGCGAAGAGTGGGAAGAATACCGCATTCACGTCAGCGAGTGGGAAACCAAGCGCTACCTCACCACGATCTAGCCCGGCATCACTTTCCCAATGTGCTCACTCAGGGGCGGCATACCAATGCTGCCCCTGTTTGCGTTTTAGGGTAAGATTAACTATCGGCTTGCGCACCCTACCCCAAATGGAGGTTATCATGGCGTCGAGCACCGACCAACACAAAGCTATTGCGCGGCAGCAAGGTCCTGTGCCGATCGCCATCGTCACCGTCAGCGACTCGCGTACGCCCGACACGGACGAAAACGCGATCTACCTGCGCGAGCAGATCACTGCCGCAGGCCATACGGTCGCGGGTTACCGGCTGATCAAAGACGAGGCCGATCTCGTCGCGGGTGTTCTGGATGAACTGGCGGGCGGTCCGGCGCGGCTCATCCTCTTCAACGGGGGCACCGGCATTTCCCCCCGCGACCGTACGTACGATGCGTTGAGCCGCAAGCTCGAAAAGACGCTGCCCGGGTTCGGAGAGCTGTTCCGCATGTTGAGCTACGATCAGGTTGGCGCAGCGGCGATGCTCTCCCGCGCGACAGCGGGCGTCTATCGCAATACCGTGATCATCTCGACGCCCGGCTCTCCGGCAGCGGTGCGTTTGGCGTGGGAAAAGCTGATCGCGCCCGAGATCGCGCATCTGGCCTGGGAAGTCATTCGATAGCATTTACGGGGAAAATTAGCATTGACGCTCCCCTCAGAACTGGTATAATCATCCTCGTCTGGCGACGTAGCTCAGCGGTAGAGCAGGGGACTCATAAGCCCTGGGTCATGTGTTCAAATCACATCGTCGCCACCACAAACACCCTTCAGTGAAGGGTGTTTTTTTATCCCTCACTGCCCCACTTTCCAGATTCCGCGCTCCCGCCTACACTTAGGTCAAAATACCCCGGTTGGTGGCGTCAGGAGCGACCCCATGACCAAACGACCGAACCCTTTCAACCAAGCGGCGCTGGAAGAAGCGCTGATCGAACTGGGATGCCCCACTTCCTTTCTTTCGACTACTGTCAGCAATTACCGGCTTTTTGTCCCCCTGCTTTTCGCGGAGCTTGGCGAGGAACGCACGTTCCAACTGCTCTACGGCGCGCATAAAGATCTGGGACTGGGCGATCAGGAAACGGCGTGGCGCACCTCGGTCAAGCACATCGTTGCCTGGGCGCAAACCGTGGTCGAAGAATATAAGCTGCGGCGCGGCGGCACGCTGGAAATCACCGTGGTAGAAGACGATACGATGCAGCCGCGCCTGCTTTAGTTGACCATCGATCGTTGTTTGCGTTTTTCTGAACAGGGCAAGGTTGGATACAATGTATCCCGCATTCTAATGAGATTTTCCGTGCACCTTACGAGGTAATCCAATGAGTTCAGCCTTCATTATGTTCTTTGGCCCTCCCGGCTGCGGCAAGGGAACGCAGGCCAAGCGCGTCACCGAGGAATTCGGTCTGGCGCAGATTTCTACCGGCGAGCTGTTCCGCAAGCACCTCGGCGAAAAGACGACGCTGGGGCTGCAAGCACAGGAATTCATGTCGCGCGGGGCGCTCGTGCCGGATTCGATCACCATTGGCATGGTCCGCGAGCGGCTTCAGGAACCCGACGCGCAGGCGGGCGCGATTTTCGACGGGTTCCCCCGCACCGAAGCGCAGGCCGAGGCGCTCGACGCGCTGCTGGCCGAGCTGGGCGGGAAGCTGTGCATGGTCGTCGATTTCAGCGTTCCGCTCGCCGTCTCGCGCGAGCGTTTGCTGGCCCGGCAGGAAGGCCGCGCCGATGACAAGCCAGAAGTGATCGACAAGCGCCTGAACGATCACGCCGCGATCGAGGCCGCCGTCATGCCGCATTACCACGCCCAAGAGGGTCTGGTGCGCGCTGTGGACGCGACCCGCTCGATTGAAGCGATTTACGAAGACGTCCGCGCTTTGGTCAAATCCTGCATCGACTAAGTACAATCTAACTGCCGCCGCCACGGGGAGACTGTTACAGATCCCCCCGTGGCTCTACCTGGGCCGCCTCCGCCTGCTCTACCGTTCCGATACAGCAGGCGTCACCGATCACCGATAGTGCCGACGATGAGCGAACGCCCTACATCTCAACCATTGCTGCCCGGCAGCTCTCTGGGCCATTTCTTCATTCGTGAGCTCATCGGGCGTGGGCGAACCGCGGTCGTATACCGCGCGTTCGATCCCCGGCAGCGCCGGGACGTGGCCCTCAAAGTCTTCTACAACGTGATATCGGACGATCCGCAGGCGGTGGAGTGTTTTATCGAAGAAGCCGCCGCGCTCCAGGCGCTCAACCACCCCACCCTTGTGCGCATCCTGACGTGCGATCACGAGGGCGACACGTTTTATATGGCGATGGACCTGCTGCGCGGCGCGACCCTGCGCGATCTGCTGACTGCACAGCCCGCCGGGCTACCGCACGATCAAGCCCTGGCGATCTTCCGCGAAATCGCGCAGGCGGTCGCGTACATTCACACGCAGGGGGTGATGCACGGCAACATCAAGCCGGATAACATCTTTATCCGCCCGGAGGGGCAGCCCATCCTCGCCGGATTCAGCCTGCCCTGTATGCGGACCACGACTGAAGCGGTCGAAGGCGATCCGCCCGACATCGGCTCGCTGACTTATCTGGCACCCGAACAGGTGACGCACCGCACCACGACGCCCCAAAGTGATATCTACACGCTCGGCATTCTGCTGCACGAGCTAACCACGGGAGACGTACCCTTCCGCGCGGGAACGCGCGACGCGCTCACCTACCAGCACCTCTATACCACCCCCCTGCCGCCCTCGCAGCGGCGTGTTGGCGTCGATCCGCGCATCGATGCGGTTGTACTGCGGGCGCTCAGCAAAAACCCGCGCATTCGCTACCACTCGATCTCCGATCTGCTGCACGATCTGGATCAGGGCGCGCTGGAAGCGAAATACCGGACGGTGGTGCTCGAGAAAGAAGACGCGCGCGAAGTGCGCTGCCAGCAGACGGCCCTGCTCCGCAGCCGTCCCGCCTCGATCCCGTCCCCGGTTCCTCAGGAACCGGCGGAGCTGCCACATCCGCGCAACGTGCTGCCGCTGGCAATCACGATCGTGACGCTGCTCATCATGGTCGCCGTCGTCGTGGGACTGCTGCTCGCCTGACACAAAAACGCCGCCTTCAAGCGGCGGCGCTGTTGATCCTGAGTGTTTTCCTAGCTTAGTGTGCGCCCGGCAGATGATGATCGCCGTCGAACAACTGCACTCCGCCGTTGGGCAGGCTTACCGGCAGCGACAGCGCTTCCTCACCCATTCCGACTGCATCCGTGCCCCACAGTGGTGTCATGGGGATATGCGCCACCGGCAGCACCACCTGACCGCCCGCGTGTGAATTCATGCTCGAATTGGCAACGGCCACCAGCGACGCGCCGTTTTTCTGCCGCGCCACGACAATTAAGTTCGGATCGGTGCCACGTCCCAACCGGAATGTGCTGGGATCGGGATCGCTCAACAGATCCGCGTACTGAGCGCGAAGCTGCAGCGCATAGCGCACGGAACCAACGAGGTTATGCGGGCGGGTCCAGTCAAATGCCGCCGCGTTGAACAGGGGCAATTCGTCGCTAGGATTCGCCTTGATCATGTCGTTGCTGAAGCCCAGTCCCGTATTAACCGCCCGCGCCTCCATGAGCTCGAAACCGCTGTGGACGAACGGAATGCCGGGCACAAGAATGCTCATCATCAGAGCATAGTGCGCGTATTCAAGCGGATAGGCGCGGCTGTAGGCGCGCGGCGTATTGTGATTTTCGGGCGTGGCAAAAAACGGCAGCGGCAAGCGCTCGGTCGCCATGCGATTCAGCAAATTGCGCAGCGCCCCCGGCTCATGCAAATCGAGCAGCATGTAGCCGACGACCGCGTTATACCCTTCCGCTGCCGTCGCGCCATCAATACTGTAGTTCTCGTCCCAGAACGCGAAATCCGGGTTAATTCGCCGCGCGGAACCGACTATGCGCGCCTTGAGCGCAGAAGGCAGCGCGTGCCCCATGTCGATCAGCACGCCGTCAATGCCAAAGCTTTCCTGGTAGTGCGGAATCACGCCCGCGATGGCATCCCACAGCGGCGTTACGGCGTTTTCCGCCTGAGCAAGGCGATCGTCGTACTGGCGCAGTGTGTTGTAGGCAATGTAGTTGAAATCGGGATGGTCATACATCCGCAGATACGTGACGTCGGTCCAGGGCGGCTGGTTGTCGTCCGGCGGCCAGTCGCAAAACGCGCCCGGCACACGCACGCGCGTTCCATCTTCCAACTCACCGATCCACTGCCCATGCTCGAAGCTCACGCGATCCGGGCTGGGCGGCGGCGTAAACATCCCGCGATAGGTTTTCGACGGTGCGGGCAGCGCCGACCGGTTCCCGCGCGCGACCTGATCTTTGATCCGGCCCAGATCCGCGCCGGAAAAGATCGGACACCCGTACGCCGACGAACTGCTGCTGCCCGGCTTACGGTCGGGAACATCCGCCCTGATCCAGTAAAACCAGTCGGGATGCTCGCCAATCCAATCCGCGTCGCGGGATGCGGTACGCAGCACAAACTCCATCACGACGCGCAGCCCAAGGTGATGCGCAGCTTCCACCAGTCCGGCGAACAGCACTTCCACATCCAGACCGAGCGCGGGTTCGGCCAAGCGCTCGTCCAGGCGGTAAGCGTTGCGGATGGCATAGGGCGAGCCGAGCGTGCCTTTTTTACCGAACTCCCCCACCGCGTTAACGGGCAGCAAATGGATGGTGTTGACGTTCAGGCTTTTGAGGTAAGGCAGCAGCGCGATCGTCTTCAGCAGGGTGCCGGTATCGCGCCAGCCATCAGGCGATGGCTCGATCGAAAGCGTCCCGTCGTGGCCGTGATCATACGCCGCCGTGAGGCGCGGCAGCAGGTTATAAACGATGGCGCGGCGCGTCCATTCGCCGCCGCCAGTCCCCTCGACCAACGGCTGCGGCTCCGTTTCGAGGATTGAGCGCAGCACGTCCGCATAAAACTCGTACGGGTTAACCGCACGGGCGTCGGGGATTTGGAAATCGACCCAGAGGCCGGGGACATAATATGGGGCTGAAAGATCTTTTCGAGCATTTCGCAGGGTATCGATGATGGATTGCAGCGCAGGCATGAACGGCACGATCTCCTACAGCATTACGAGAGATGAACATACTCCGAACGGACAAAAAACACGCGGCCAAGCCGCGTGCGGGTGACACAGCTATGATACGGACGGGTCCAACGGGTCAGTTGGTGCGGTTATAATCGGCCCCGAACACCTCGACCATCAGACCACCGATCTTTTCACGATTCGGGACCAACACGGCCTGTCCGTTATAGTCCCACGACACCACATATTCCCAGCCCAGCACGCCCCGTGTGAAGTTTTCGGACGGGATGTCTTTGAGATACCACGCAAGCTGAAGCATCTGGTCGAGCGACAGCCCCGTATCAACCCCCTCGTTGAACTGCGACCACAGCGTTGGCGCCTTGATCGCCAACTCGGGGATCATGTTCAGGTTGATCACGCGGTCGCGGATGGCGTAGATCACGTCCTGCTGACGGCGCTGCCGGTCGATGTCATCCGAGCTGTGGCGGCTGCGGGCGTACTTCAGCGCGGTTTCGCCATCCAGATGATGCCAACCCGCCGTGATCGAAAACGGATCGTAGCCGTAGTTCATGTCGGGGTATTCAGGATCGTAAATTGGCGTCTCGACGTACACATCGATCCCGCCGATTTCGTCGATCAACCCGATGAAGGCGTTGAAATCGACCACCAGAAACTCATTAACCGGAATGCCGAGGTTATACTGCACGGTCTGCATGGCGAGGCGCGGCCCACCACCCGGTCCTTCGAGCTCGCCGTCACTGTAAGCGGTGTTGATGCGGTTCGGTGCGAAGCCGGGGATATCTACGAAGAGGTCACGCGGGATGCCCAACATACCCACGTGTTTCGTGGCCGGGTCCAGGCTGACCAGGATCATGGTGTCGGTGCGGAAGCTCTGGCCCATCTCGCTCGGGCGGCGGTCCATGCCCATCACCAACACGGTGAAGCGCTCCTCACCATCCCAAGGGACGATCACCATGCTCTGGCCGTCGCCCAGCATACCGCCAACCGGCGTGCCGCCGTCCATCTCCATAATTCCACCCGGCCCAAACAGCACCGAGGTCGGCTCGGGCGGGGCGGCGCTGGTCGCCACGGTTCGATCGCCGGTGCGGGTCGCCTGGATCAAAAAAAAGATCGACATGCTCATCACAACCGTCACGCCCAGCAGCGCGGCGGCAATGATCACCCACGCCCAGTCATCCGGCGCACCCAGTTCGCGGCGAATGCGGCGGCGGCGCACGCGATCGCGCGCCGGGCGGCGCTGACCGCTGTAGTCCGGGCTGGCCGCTGGGCGCTCAATCGTGCGTCCCGGACGCGACGGGTTATAGCCAGGATACCCGTGCCAGTGGTCGCCATCAGGAGATTTTCCACGTATGTCGGGCGGAGGAACTTGCCCGTTTGATCCCGCAGGCTGAACCGGATCGGTATGCGGCTGGGTGGAAGTCGGATCGGTCATTTAGTCTACACTGCTCCGGCGAACGACATGGGTATTCTAACCCTAAACGACCGAAGCCTCAATGCGCTATAATCCTGCTCCAGTCCTACGACCATCCTACAGGAGAAAATCCATGAGCAGTACCCCGTGGCGGCTCCTGGTTACCGGAGCCAGCGATGGTCCAACGAATATGGCGATCGACCATGCAATTATGGAAGCGGTCGCTGAAGGCCGCGTGCCCCCGACACTCCGCTTTTACGCCTGGGAACCCGCGTGTCTGACGCTGGGGTTCACGCAACCGATAGCGGACGTCGATCGCGCGCGCCTGAAAAGCTGCGGCTGGGACGTCGTACGGCGCATTACCGGCGGACGTGCGATTCTGCACACCGACGAACTGACCTACAGCGTGACGGTGAAGGACGACAATCCCGTGGTCGCGGGCGACATCGTGCAAAGCTATCGCTACCTGAGTAAAGCGCTGCGCCACGGCCTTGAGCGGCTTGGGGCCGCTGTCGAAGCAGAACGCCGCCTTGCAGGTGTGCAGAAAAGCAAAGGCCCGGTCTGTTTTGAAGTGCCCAGCCACTACGAAATCACCGCCGGAGGCAAAAAACTGATCGGCAGCGCGCAGGTGCGCAGGCTTGGCATCGTGCTTCAGCACGGCTCGATCCCGCTGACCGGCGATATTTCGCGTATCTGCGAGGTACTGAGCTTCGAATCCGAGGAGGCGCGGGGCCGCTCCCGCGAGCACGTCCATCGCCGGGCGACGACGATCGAAGAAGTGCTGGGACACGTCATCACCTGGGATGACGCTGTGGAGATCTTTACCGCCAGTTTTGCGGACACGTTCGACCTGACGCTGATCCCCGGCGACCTCACGCCCGGGGAACAGACGCGGGCCGCCGCGATCCGCGAAGAACAGTATGCCGCCGAAACGTGGAACGCCCGTCTTTAACTGCCCGGCATACAACTGTCATCCGGCGGCAGTGTGTCCGTGCTGCGATTGAACGTGATCTCCGTAATGCCGAGATTTTTCATCAGATCCGAGATCGCGCTTTCGGCGGACGCAATAGCCAGGCCGGTAACGTCCTGCTCCTGCGCCGTGTCCAGTAGATCGCTCATGGCGCGATTGTAAGCCGTCTGCTGCAGGGTTTCATAGGTGTCGCTGCAGTTCGCCATGCCCAGCACGTTCGTCCCACACGTATTTTCGAGGATTTCCGGATCGCGCAAATAGCACCCAGTGATCTGCGCGGGCGGCAAATTGATCGTTACGCGCTCCGGCCCTTCTACGATCACGTCGCCATCTTCGATTAGCGACAGGTCCACACCCGCCGTGACGCGCCCGCTGTACTGCACGCGCAGCCTCGCGTCGCGCAGCACGAACGTTTTCTCCTGCACGACCGTTTCGTCCACCAGGATATCCGCACGCGTCGTTTCGATCACCGCCAGCTCTTGAATCCCCAGCACGACCACGCGCGCATCGACCACTTCCGGCGTGCTGTTGCCCCGGTCGATCCCAACCATTTCCAACAAGTTGTCAACCGGATCGTCGAAGAAGTCCGTGACTTCGTTCGTAAAAGCCAGTGCGATTGCGCCAAACACCAGCACGATCACCAGCAGCGAGATCCCAACAAACGTACCGCACGAGGGCCAGATGCTACGCTGCTCAATATACTGGATCGGAGGCTCCGGCTCTGGCCGCCGCTTACGCCGCCGGGGCCGCTGATCCGGCAGGCCGATCTCGTGCGCTTCCCCGTCTACGACCGCGGGACGGCGTTCTTCCGGATCTTCAGCGCCCTCCACGGGGCGAATGCCATCATCTGGTGTGCTCAACAGGTGTCATCCTTCGTTGCGTCGCCGTCACAGTGCGCGGAATTGATACAATGCACCGTCTACGAAGCCGCGCTTTCGATAGTATTCACGGGTGCCCACGGCGGAAATCACCGCCAGCCGCCCGTAGCCCTGCCCCGCCGCGATCTCAGCCGCGCGGTCGAGCAGGCGCGTGCCCAGCCCGGCGTGCTGCGCTTTGCCGGGAGATTCCTGGCCCGGAATCAGGGATTGGCCGTACACGTGCACCTCGCGAATCATCGCCGCGCCGCCCAGCTCGTCCACAAGCGGCGGCTCCGATGGCAGCGACAGGCGCAGAAACGCAGCGATGCGGCGATCCCCGGTCACAAACTGTAGAAACACTTCCTCGCCTGCCGAAGTTACGTACCGCTGCTCGTCCAAATAGAGATCTTCTGAAGCAACAGCCTGCCCACGAATCTCCCGTCCCCGAATGTCCATGCTGCGCTCGCCGAGCCGCTCCAACTCCTGTTCGACAATCTGCCGGAAGTTCGTCGTCATGTCGCCCGCCACGATATCCGTCGAGGGAATATCGCGCACAACGCGCGTCAGGCGGCAGTATTCGGGCGTGCGCCGGAAGCACTCGACCAGCACATGCAGCAGATCATCGTGCGTGTACGGCTGCCACGAGCCGTCCCGGTAGCGCTGCATCAACTCCGCGCTTTCGATCAGCGAGCACGGGTACACTTTCAGCTCGTCGGGCCGGAAGTCCGGTTCGGCAAACATGCGCGTATAGTCGGTGATGTCCGCTTCGGGAGACGAGCCGTACAGGTTCGGCATCCAATGGGCGTGAATCTTGAAACCCGCCTGTCGCAGCAGCCTAACCGCCCGCCGAGTCGCCGCGACCGTGTGGCCGCGCTTGTTGAGCCGTAACACGTCGTCGCTCAGGCTTTGGAAGCCGATCTGTACCTTCGTCGCGCCCAGCCGCCGGATGCGGATCACTTCCTCGGCGCTGATATGATCGGGGCGTGTCTCGACCACCAGCCCTACACAGCGGCAGCGTGCGCGCTCGTTTTCAACGTGCGCCGCTTCGAGTTCGGCCCACGTCGCATATTCATCAACCGGGCTGCGATCCCGTTCGCCGCGCCCAATCGCCCGCGCCTGTTCCCGCGAACGGCGCATTTCCGCGTCGTAGATGTGCTGCACGGTCTGGTTATACGTGCGGGTCAGGTCGATGCCGTCGAGCGTCACCGCCGCCGTGTTACGGTCGGGGTGAAGCTGGGACGCCTCCAACAGCGCGGCGCGCACCTCGCCCGAGCGGTCGATGCCTTTGCCAAAGTCGTGCAACGCGTCGAAAATGCGCCTGACGAACCAGATCTGGTACGTTTCCGGGTAAAATGACCACGTTCCGCCCAGGATGATCATCTCGATCTTGCCGGTAGGGTGGCCCGTATTGCGCAGCGCCGTCAGGCGTGACATGGTTTGCAGGTACGGATCGAACGCGTTTTGCTCCGCGCGCTGAGCGCCCGGTTCGTTTGAGAGGTAACTCTTGGGCATCCGCACGTCGTTGGGGCAAAATAGGCATTCGCCCGGGCACGGGAACGGCTTCGTGAGCACGGTGACCGGCGTCACGCCCGACATGGTCCGCACCGGCTTAAGCCGCAGCCGCGCCAGCACTTCAGGATCGAACGGCGGCAGGCCATCCGTCCCGGCGAACACGCGATACGCCCGGATCAGATCGTCGTTGGCGAACAGGCCGCGCCCGTCTTTCGGATGCTGTTTGAGTACGCGGGCCAACTGCGTGCGCGACAGCGCAGGCGCAGCGATCACGTCGCGCAAAATGGCGACGAGCGGCTCGCGGTAGGCTTCGAGATCGAGCGTGGACTTGTGTCCCATACACATCCTTACGGTACAGCTTACAGTTCAATGGTATCAGAACCGGAATGGACGAACCAACCGCGCGGCGGCTGAATGACCTGAACCGCCAATTTTACCAGATTACCGCGCCGGAATTCGACGCTTCCCGCGCCGATCCGTGGCCTGGCTGGGAACGCCTGCTGCCCTATTTGCACGCGCCGCTGCTTTCCGTGCTGGATGTCGGCTGCGGCAACGGGCGCCTGGGAACTTTCCTCGCGGGCCGTTTACAATCAGGTATACGTTATCATGGCCTGGACAGTTCCGCGGCTTTGCTGGATCGCGCACGATCCGCGCTAGGCGGAATCGAGGTCCGGCTCGACGTGTGGGATCTGCTGGACGATCCGCTACCGCCCGGTCCTTACGACCTGATCGCGCTGTTCGGCGTGCTGCACCACGTTCCCGGCGCGGATCGCCGCCGCGCGCTGGTGGCCGATCTCGCGGCGCGGGTCGCCCCCGGCGGAGTCTTGGCCTTCGCCGCGTGGCGCTTTTACGACTTCGAGCGCTTCCGCGCGCGGATCGTGCCGTGGCCGGAGGGTTTCACGGTCGAGTCGGGCGACTATGTGCTCGACTGGCGACGCGGCGCGCCCGCCCTTCGCTACTGCCATCATATCGATGACGCCGAGCATGCCAGCCTGATCGCCGCCACCGGGCTGGCAGAACTGGAAACCTTTTACGCCGACGGGCGCACGAACGACATGAATCGTTATTCCATCCTCAAGCGAGCACCTCATGCCTGAACCCACCATTGATATCACCGCCCTGAACCGCGACCTGATCGCGTGGTTTGCCGCGCACCGCGCCGATCTGCCCTGGCGGCGGGACCGCGATCCGTATCTCGTCTGGCTGTCGGAGATCATGCTCCAGCAGACGCAGGTTACCACCGTGATCCCGTACTTCGAGCGCTTCGTGGCGCGCTTCCCCACGGTCAACGCGCTGGCCGCCGCCCCGCTGGACGACGTACTCAAGCTGTGGGAGGGCCTGGGCTATTACAGCCGCGCGCGCAATCTGCACAAGGCTGCGCAGGTCGTCGCGCAGGAGAAGGGTGGACAGTTCCCGGCAACAGTCGAAGGGTTGCTGGCCCTGCCCGGTATCGGACGCTACACGGCGGGCGCAATCGCAAGCCTCGCGTTTGGGGCCGACGCGCCCGTGCTCGACGGCAACGTGATCCGCGTACTGGCGCGCGTGTTCGACATCGAGCAGGACGTACGCGAAACAGCGGTCGTCAAAGACCTCTGGGCGCTGGCGGAACGTCTCGTCCCGGCGGGCGAAGCGGGGCCGTGGAACGAAGGGCTGATGGAACTGGGCCGCGTCGTCTGCACGCCCAAATCGCCTGACTGCCTGCACTGCCCCATCGCAGCCTACTGCGCGGCCAATGCCCTGGGTATTCAGGATCAGCGTCCGGTCAAAGCGCCCCGCGTCCGCACACCGCATTACGACGTGACCGCCGCCGTCATCACGCGCGACGATGGGCAGGTGCTCATCGCGCAGCGCCCGGTGGACAAAATGCTCGGCGGTTTGTGGGAATTTCCCGGCGGCAAGCGCGAACCGGGCGAATCACTGCAAGACTGCCTGCGCCGCGAAATCCGCGAGGAGTTGGGAATTGAGATCGCAGTCGGGGCGCAGATCGGCACGGTGCAGCACGGTTACACGCACTTCCGCATCACCCTTTACGCCTTCCGCTGCGCGTTGATCGACGGTACGCCGCAGCCGATCCAGTGCGCCGCCTGGACATGGGCCGCGCTCGATGACCTCGAACGTTTCGCGTTCCCGGTCACGGACCAGAAAATCATCGCCATGCTGCGCGACGGCGGCGGGCAGATCGGCATGGATCTCGGGCTATAGCCTCAAACGGCGCTTGCAATCCTGCCGGAATTTGGTATGTTTGTAATATCGTTCACAAGTTGGAGCGCGTTTCTGTCCCGATTGATAAGGTCCTAAAGCCTTCCCACCTGCTGAGAAGCTCAAAACGCTGCCGGGGTTGTTGGTTATGCCCTGGGTATGGGTTGTTGCGTCTCGTTTTCTCTTGCACTGGGGATCAATCATGACAGAAACACATGCGCTGAACTTTGAAACGCTGCACCGCCTCGGCCAACAGCCGCCGCTCTACGAACCGGGTAATCCGATCTTCTGGGATGATCCGCATATCTCACAGCACCTGCTCGAAGCCCATCTGGACCCCGACACAGCAGCGGCCAGCCGTCGCCCCGAGGTCATTGACGCAACTATCGACTGGTTGTTGAGCTACCTGTCGTTGGAACCGGGCGCGGCGTGGCTGGATCTGGGCTGTGGTCCGGGTCTATACACGTCCCGGTTGGCGCAGCGCGGATTGAACGTCACGGGGATCGACTTTTCGCAGCGCTCGCTCGCGTACGCCCGCGAAACGGCGGCACAGCAGGGTCTTTCAGTGACGTACCGGCGCGAAAATTACCTCGCACTTGAAGACACCGCCCAGTACGACGCCGTATCGCTGATCTACGGCGATTTCTGCCCGCTGCCGCCTGAGGACCGTGCTACACTGCTCGATCGTGTTCATCGCGCCTTGAAACCCGGCGGGCGCTTTGTCTTCGACCTCTCGACGCCGCGCCATCACGAACTGTACGGTCTGAAATCCAATTGGTATTCCGCGCCGAAGGGTGGATTCTGGAAGCCAGGGCCCCATTTTGTGCTGGAACGCGGTTTCCCCTGCCCTGACGATATTTATCTTGACCAATACGTGATTTTGGAACCGGGGCAAGAAGTGACTATCTATCGCTTCTGGTTCCAGGACTACGGACCGGAGCGTATCGCAGCAGAACTGGCGGATCATGGTTTTGAGATGGTCGCCCATTGGGGTGACTTGGCCGGAACTCTGTACACTGCCGAGAGTGAATGGCTGGGTGTTGTAGCTCAGCGGAATTGACTATACGAAGTGTAACAGCAAAGGAGGCGCTGGTGGCAGCGCCCCACTGACTAGCTCGGTTCCCTTACCCGGCAGACGGCACAAAGGCCAGCACCCGCGCCGGGCTGCCAGAACCACCCACGATCGGCCAGCCGCCTACGACCAGGGTCGCACCGGTCGGCGGCATCTGGTCCAGCCCGGCAAGGCACTCGAGGATCATGCCGTCCGCGTCGTACATGGCGAAGCTCGCGCCATATTCCTCATCGTTGCCGGGATCGGCTCCGTGCGTATCCGTTCCCAGCCCTACAATGCCGCGTTCCGCGATCAGATATTCGACGGTATCCGCGCCGAAGCCCGGCCAGTGCAGCACCTCATCCGCATCAAGCCCCAAAAACGCCTGCGTGTCACCCCACTTTTCCTGCCATCCCGTGTAGATGATCACCACGCTGCCTTCGGGGATCAGACCGTTCTCGGCTTCCCACGCGGTGATGTCGTCCACTGAGACGCGGTAATCGGCATCCGCCGCGCCCTGCTCGCGCACGTCGACCACCACCGCAGGCACAACCAGTTCGTCCGCCGGGATCATCTCCGCGCTGCGTGCACCCTCGATGAACGTATTCGGCGTGCCCCAGTGCGTCGCGCTGTGCTCGCCGATCGAAATGCGGTTGATGAAATAGTCATCTTCCGCATAAGTTGCCCACGGCTCGATCTCCACTTCAGGATCGCCCGGCCACAGCGGGATATCCATCGAAATCGGATGCGTCAGATCGATGACGGTCCAATCCTTGAGCGACTGCGGCAGCGGGGCCGCCTGAGCAGAAGGCGCGGAGGTTCGTGACGCGAGGAAACCGAACGCTGCTCCTGCCGTCAGTACGAGCGCAAGGCCCACCGTGATGCGTTTCATGGTTCGTCTCCTTAAACTAGGCTAATTGCTTCGTGATCTGATAGTACCTGTCTTTCGTCAGGTGTAAATTGGCTGAAGTACCGAAGTCCGTTGAAAATAGTATTGCTCCGCCCTCGTGCGATGTGGTATACCTTCCACGCATACCGAGTGTTGGCCGCATAATGCCGCGAGGGAGCCCCATGCTAGACGACTACGTACATCGCCGCCAGGAAGAAAAACGGGTTAAATCGGAAGGCCGTTTGCCGCCCAACCAATCGTTGACGCTGAAATTCCCGGTGCTTCACTATGGCCCGGTCCCGCCCTTCGACCCCGCCACCTGGGATCTGAAAGTCTTCGGTGAAGTCGAGCAAGAGATGAGCTGGGACTGGAACGCCTTCAAGCAGATCCCTACCGCTCAGGTACACACCGATATCCACTGTGTCACCGGTTGGAGCAAGTTCGACACGGTATGGGAAGGCCCGCTCTTCCGCGACTTCGTGCAGCTTTTTGGCGTAAAGCCCGCAGCACAGTACGTCATCGCGCACTGTGAATTTGGCTTCACCACCAACCTGCCGCTGGACGTCATGCTGGAAGATGACGTTCTGCTGGCCTGGAAGTTCAATGGTGACTATCTGGAGCCCGATCACGGTTACCCGGTGCGGACCTTTGTGCCACAGCGGTATTTTTGGAAAAGCGCCAAATGGCTGCGCAAGCTGGAATTCAGCGCGACGGATAAACCGGGCTTCTGGGAACAGGCCGGATATCACAATGACGGCGACCCGTGGAAAGAGGAGCGCTACCAGCGCCGTGGCCGCTTTTAGGCAGATTCGCACTGATTGCACGTTACGCGCCGGGACACGACCCGGCGCTTTTTTAGACCACGATGATCTCAATTCCTGTCTTCGCGCGAATATCCGACGCCACCTCGCTTTGCAGGAATTCGAGCGTCGTCAGGCTGTTATCGGCGGAGCTGCCCAGGATGATCAGGGATCGCCGGACCCTTTTGCGGCTCGATCAACCCGATACGAAATTGCGCCGCTGCGCACCATCGTGGACGCTTCCACGCCCGCTTTTTGCGCGAGAACTATCTCTTCGTCACATCTCCTTCACATGAACTTGACGTGGTCTACAAGGGTGTCAACAAGCAGCGCAACCAACGGGGGAAAATAAAAAGCGAGCCGCTAGACATGTTAGGCAGCGGCTCGCAGATTATGGCAAAACCAGATTCTCAGGCGCGAACGTGCCCATCGCCCTCAACGATCCACTTGTAGCTGGTGAGTTCCTCAAGGCCCATCGGGCCGCGTGCATGCAGCTTCTGGGTGCTGACTGCGATCTCCGCGCCCAGACCGAACTGACTGCCATCCGTGAACCGCGTCGATGCGTTGGCGTACACTGCCGCAGAATCGACCTCGCTCAAGAAACGCTCGATCGCCGTCGGGTCGGTGGACAGAATACCGTCCGAGTGATCGGTGCTGTGCTCGTTGATGTGCTCCAGAGCTTCATCCAGCCCTGACACAACATGCACACCCAGGATCAGGGACAGCCATTCCGTGTCCCAGTCGCCAGGGCCCGCTGGCTCGACATTGGGCTTACCGTCAGCAAACTTAGCCGCTTCTTCATCGACCTTGAAGCATACGTTGGCCTGCGCCAGCCGGTCGATCACGCGCGGCACCAAATCCGCGGCGATGTCACGCTGCACGAGTATGGTATCGAGCGCGTTGCACACCGACGGACGTTGGACTTTCGCGTTGTAGATGACTTCCACCGCTTTGTTCAGGTCAGCAGTGCGATCGACGTAAAGGTGGCAGATCCCGATGCCGCCTGTGATCACCGGAACGGTGCTGTTTTCGCGGCAAAACTTATGCAGCGTCGCGCCGCCGCGCGGGATGATCATGTCCACATACTCGTCCAGCCGCAGCAGATCACGCACATACTGCCGGTCCGAGTCACGGATAAGCTGCACGACGAAAGGCGGAAAGTCGATGGCGTCCAACGTCTCCTCAATAATATCCGCCAGCGCGACGTTACTGCGCAGCGTCTCAGATCCGCCGCGCAGGATCACCGCGTTGCTCGTCTTCAGGGCCAGCGCAACCACGTCCACCGTGACATTAGGCCGCGCCTCATAGATCACACCCAGCACGCCGAGCGGCACACGGCGGCGGCGAATGCGCAGCCCGTTTTCCAGCACCCGCGCATCGAATTCCACCCCGACCGGATCGGGCAGGGTCGCCACGTGGCGCATATCGGCGGCAATGCTCGGCAACCGTCCCACCAGGCTCAGCCGGTCGAGCATAGCGGCGGAAAGCCCATTCGTGCGGGCGTCGTCCAGATCCAGGGCGTTCGCCTGAAGGATCCTTTCGCTGTGCGTCTCCAGAGCATCCGCAATCGTGTAGAGTGCGGCATTCTTCTGTGCGGTCGTGAAGCGCCGTAGGTTAAGCGCCGCGGTTTTTGCCTGTTCGCCGATAAGCTGCATATCCACTGCCATGCCGCCCTCCTCCTTTACACGAGCACCATATTGTCACGATGGATAGCTTCGTCACCGTAAGTGTAGCCTAGAATCTCGACGATATCCTGCGATCGATGGCCACGCAGCCGCCGAAGCTCCGCGCTGCTGTAGTTCACCAGTCCATGCGCCAGCGATTGTCCCTCGCTGTCCTCGACCATGACCACAGCCCCGCGCTCGAACTCGTGTATGACGCTGCGAATCCCGACCGGCAGCAGGCTGGCTCCGCGCAGCCGGATCATATCCGACGCGCCTGCGTCCACCGTCACCCGTCCCTGGGGACGCTCGGCCAACAGCCAGCGTTTGCGCCCCTCGATGTGCTCCTGCTGCGGCACGAACGTCGTACCCAGCGACTCCCCATGCACGATGCGAAGCAGCGCGTCCGGCGTCCGTCCATTGGCGATCACGGTGCGCGTCCCGGCGCGGGTTGCCAGCCGCGCCGCCTGGATCTTGGTCACCATGCCGCCCACGCCCAGCCCGGAGACGCTCGCGCCTGCCAACGCAAACAAATCCTCATCGATCGTACGCACTTCCGCGATCAACGACGCACGCGGATCGCTGCGAGGATCGTGATCGTACAGCCCGTCCTGGTCGGTAAGCATGATAAGCTGGTCGGCATGCAGCAGCCCGGCGATCTGCGCCGACAGATTATCGTTATCGCCTACTTTGATTTCCTCGACCGCGACCGTATCGTTCTCGTTGATAATAGGCACAATACCATAGTCGAGCAGCGTATTCAACGTATCGCGCGCGTTGAGGTAGCGCGTCCGGTGCGACAGATCCGCATGGGTCAGCAGCACCTGCCCGATTTCTACATCGTACAACCGGAACAGCAGCCTGTACACTTCGATCAGGTAGCCCTGCCCTACCGCGCTCAACATTTGCTTGGCGGGCAGATGGTTAGGCAGTTGGGGGTATCCCAGCAGCTCGCGCCCCGCCGCCATAGCGCCGGACGACACCACCACGATGCGACAGCCTTCTTTGCGCAGCGTCGCCACCTGCCGGACGATTTCAACCATATGGGGGCGTGAAAGCCGCGACGTCCCGCCCGTCAGCGTGCTTGTGCCCAGCTTGACAATCACTGACATTTCACGACCGTTCGTTCCCATACGCTCCTACCCACAACACAGAAATAAGGGATAAGCATACCCAACGGGACCCGCTTCAGGTTTGGGCGATCTGCACGGCAAACGACCGGCGAACATCGGTTAGCATTCTATGGGTCGATCGTGGTACGATTTAGATAGATTTTTGAATATCATATCAACTAAACCGCGTGGGGAAAATCATCCGCCAGGATACAGCACGGCAAAGCGTTTTTCGCTCGGCTCGCCCTGGCCCAGTGAAAGAATCGTGTGTATTCTACCTGTTTTCTCTCTCAGGACCGAAAATCCGGAGCAGTCGCATCCGAGCGGCGAGTGACAGCATCTAACCTATAGTGCTGCACCGAGGTCGTCCGTGCCCGTGCTTCGCCAGACTGTTATGGTAGCCGAGGAGACGTAGCCAATCATGACCAATCAGCCGGGTACTTCCGCCAATCCGCTCCGGGTCGCCATTATTGGATCGGGCCCATCCGGTTTCTACTTGGCCGAACAGCTCTTTAAGCAGCCTGACCTCCTTGTCGAGATCGACATGTTCGACCGTTTGCCGACTCCCTTCGGGCTGGTGCGCGGCGGGGTCGCGCCCGATCATCCCAAAATCAAGACGGTTACCCGCGCCTACGACCGCATCGCGTCATCGCCCAACTTCCGGTTTTATGGCAACGTGACCATCGGCGAAGACCTCTCGCATACTGACCTGTTGAATCATTATCACGCCGTCGTATACGCAGTCGGCGCGCAGACCGATCGCAAACTGGGTATTCCCGGCGAAGATCTACCGGGCAGCCACGCCGCGACCGATTTCGTCGGCTGGTACAACGGGCATCCCGACTACACCAGCCGCCGCTTCGATCTGTCGGCGGAAAGCGCCGCGGTCATCGGCAACGGCAACGTCGCGATGGATGTCGTCCGCATCCTGGCGCGCACGCCCGACGAACTGTGCGCCACCGACATGGCTGATTACGCCATCGAAGCCCTGCGGCGCAGCCGCGTCAAGACGATTTACGTCCTGGGGCGGCGCGGCCCGGCGCAGGCCGCCTTCACCAACCCGGAACTGAAGGAACTCGAAGAACTGGCCGCCGCACAGGTACACATCGACCCCGCCGAACTGAACCTCGACCCGTTCAGCCAGGAGTATGTCGCGTCGGGAGCGGATCGCAGCGCCGAGCGCAACCTGGAGATCCTGCACCACTACGCCGAGAATCCTGTCACCGGCCAGCCGAAAACAATCGTGCTGCGTTTCCTCGTATCTCCGGTGGAGATCCTGGGTACGAACCACGTCGAGGCGATCCGTGTTGTGAAGAACGAGCTGTATCGCGCGGACGACGGCAGCTTGCGGTCCCGGCCCACCGGCACGTTTGAAACGATCCCGGTCGGTCTCGTATTCCGATCGATCGGCTATAAGGGGGTCGCGCTGCCAGGTGTGCCCTTCGATGCGGCGCACGGCGTCATTCCGAACGTACGCGGGCACGTCGTGGATGCGGCGGGCAAAACGCAGCCCGGGGAATACGTCGTCGGCTGGATCAAACGCGGCCCAAGCGGAATCATCGGAACCAACAAGCCCGACGCGCAGGAAACGGCGCAGGAACTTATCGCGGATCTCGCCAGCGGTTCGCTGGCGCATCCGACCTCGCCATCCCGCGCGAGCATCGAGAGTTTGCTCAGCGATCGCGGCGTCCAGTTCGTTACATATCAGGATTGGCAGATTCTCGACCGACTGGAGCAGGAACGCGGTCAGCGTGTAGGCCGTCCGCGCGTGAAATTCTGCCGCATCGAGGAAATGCTCGCAGCGCTGGCCGAAACCAAACACCAGACGGAGATGGTCGGCAAATAAACGACCGGCAGAATCAAACTGCAATCAAA
Organism: Aggregatilinea sp.; assembly: GCF_036822615.1. Taxonomy (NCBI): domain Bacteria; kingdom Bacillati; phylum Chloroflexota; class Anaerolineae; order Aggregatilineales; family Aggregatilineaceae; genus Aggregatilinea; species Aggregatilinea sp. The sequence continues at coordinate 43,905 of NZ_DAISHJ010000029.1, forward strand.
AACGGGGGCGATGCTGGAATACATCGCCCCCGTTTTTGTACAAAGACATTCGTTCACGCGCGCAGCAAACGCACCGAAAGCTCGGTGCCTGCCGCAACGTGTTTGACACCCGCGGGCACAATCAGCAAGCCGTCCGCCACCACCATCGACAGCAGCGCACCGGAGCTTTGCGTGCCTGTCGTCTCCGCGATCAAAGCTCCATCCTGCTCGCGCAGTGTCACGCGCATATACGTCTCGCGGCCATCAAATTCCATCTCCTCGTTCACGATCACCTTCGCCACCGGCACGGTAATCGGACGCCCTGCCTGCTTGAGAAGCGCCGGGCGCACAAACAGGTCGAACGTAACCATAGTCGAGACGGGGTTCCCCGGCAGGCCAAAAAACGGCACACCGCGCACGTGACCGTAGGCCAGGGGTTTGCCGGGGCGCAAATTGACCCGCCACAGCGATAGCTCGCCCAGTTCTTCGATCACCGTGCGCACGAGGTCGTGCGCGCCCACCGAAACGCCCGCCGTACTGATGATCAAGTCGGGCTGCGCGGTAAGCGCTTCCACGAAGCGCTCGCGCACCGCGTCAAGCTGGTCGCCCGCGATCGGCAGCCGGATCGGCACGCCGCCAAGCTGCTCGACTAACCCCGCGACAACGTAGCTGTTGCTGTTACGGATCTGTCCAGGTCCAAGCGGCTGGCCCATATCGACCAGCTCATCGCCGGTCGCAATGATCGCCACGCGCGGCTGACGAACCACTCGCACGTGAGTGTGCCCCAGCGACACCAGCACGCCCATATCCTGCGGGCGCAGCACCGTTCCGGCGTGCAGCACCACCTGCCCCGCGCGCATATCTTCGCCCGCCTCGCGGACGTTATCGCCGGTGGAGGTCGAATGCAAAATACCAACAGACGCCATCACAGACGCCGTGTCGTCCCGCGTCCAGGTCGCGTCGGTCAGTTCCACCTGGACCACTGCGTCCGCACCGGGCGGCAGCGGCGCGCCGGTCATGATCCGTGCCGTTTCGCCTGCGCCGATCGTGCGATCCGAGACACGCCCCGCCGCGATGTCGTCCACGACGGCCAGCCGCACCGGGTGTTCCCACGACGCACCTGCGAGATCAGCTGAGCGCACCGCATAGCCATCCATGCTGGAATTGGCAAAGGGCGGGATATTCTCCTCTGCGATCACATCCTCAGCCAACACGCGCCCCAGCGCATCCACAAGCCCGATTTCCTCAGAAGGAAGTGCTCTGATCCGGCTCAGCACGCGCTGCACGGCATCATCGACGCTCATCAACTCTGACACGGCTCAAATCCCTTCTGCGTCAATTTACCACACGCCGTCATTATAACAGAGCCATGGGATCAAAGAATCAAAAACCGCCCATCAGTTGGGCGGTTAAAAAATCCACAGAACTCGTTTCGCAGGGTTATTCGCACGCCCCGGCCTTTACGCCGAGATTGAACGTGTCCGAAATCACCGGGATATCACCCCACAGGCACTGCGAATCGATCACGATTACGCCGATCACCGAGGTCACGATGCACAACACCAGGAAGCATCCACAGCCCAGGATAAGCCAGCGGCTGAGTCCACTGCTTTCGTAACCCTCGTCCTGGTAATCATATTCGTACCCGCCAGGGACTGGCTGCGCGGTATAAGCCTGCTGCTGCTGCCCATAGCCCCCTGGTTGGGGATATTCCTGCGGCTGCTGCGGCGGCTGCTGAACGTATCCTACCGCCGGGGCGGGCGCGTAATCGACATTCTGCTGTGAAGGGCTCACCATCGTCGAAGCACGGCGCGGATCGGCGTAAGCCGCAGGCGAAATCGCCTCATACGCCAGGGTCACGGTTTCACCCATGCCCACCATATCGCCGTTTGCCAGAGGGCGTGCCCCAGTAAGCCGCTGACCGTTGACGAATGTACCGTTGGTCGAACCCAAATCCTCAAGCGTATAGCCCGCACCGGTTTGCGTCAGACGGGCATGGTGACGGCTGACTTCGGGATCGTTAATCACGATATCGTTCGTGATGTCGCGGCCTATGGTGATGATACCCTTATTCAGCTCATATACTTGGTTGGGTTGCGGACCGCGCCGGACGATCAGGCGGAAGCTACCGTTACCTTGCATGGACACTGCCTCCTCACGCGGGAAGTGGCGGGATAGATGAACGCGACGGTTCGGAGTATACGGGGATTAGAGAGGAATGTCAACCGGACATAGGCGCAAAAACGCCACTGCAAGAGTGGCGTTAGGTGAGCGTGGGTGAGACGGTGAGCGCGCGTATTACGTGAAATCGCGCAACTGACGCGACCGGCGCGGGTGGCGCAGACGCCGTAGCGCTTTGCCTTCGATCTGGCGGATACGCTCGCGCGTTAAGCCGAATTTCTGACCGACTTCTTCAAGCGTGTAACTGCGTCCATTTTGAAGTCCGAAACGCAGTGCCAAAATACGCGCTTCACGAGCCGTCAGCGTGCCAAGCACCTCTTCGACCTTCTCGTGCAGCAGGTTCTGGTACGCGCTCTGGGTGGGCGTCGGCGTGGTCAGGTCCTCGATGAAGCTGCCAAGCTCGCTATCCTCTTCTTCGCCCACCGGACGTTCCAGGCTCATCGGACGCCAGCTTACCTTCAACATCCACTGAACCTTGCGCGGCTCCAGGTCCATGCGCTCCGCGATTTCTTCGGGCGTGGGCTTGCGGCCCATTTCCTGTTCCAACTGGCGCGCCGTTTTGTACAGGCGGCGAATGCGGTCGGACATATGCACCGGCACGCGGATGGTGCGGCCCTGGTCCGCGATGGCACGGGTGATCGTCTGGCGAATCCACCACGTTGCATAGGTGCTGAAGCGATAGCCGCGCGTGTAATCAAATTTCTCGACGGCTTTCATCAGGCCGAGATTGCCTTCCTGGATCAGATCGAGGAAGTGAACCCCCCGCCCCATATATTTCTTTGCGATGCTGACAACAAGGCGTGTGTTGGCTTTGATGAGGTGGTCGCGCGCCAGCTTGCCATCTTCGATGAGCGCTTCCAACGCAGCGGTCATCTCCGGCGAAGCGCTGCCATCCAACCGCATCAGTTCGGCGCGGGCGTTGTTCCCGGATTCGAGACGCTTCGCCAGATCAACTTCTTCTTCGGTGGTCAGCAAGGGAACGCGCGCCATTTCTTTGAGGTACAGCCCAACCGTATCGTCTGACGAGACGCCGCTGAGGTCAAATGCCTCGTCGTCATCATCGTCCAGGTCGGCACTGTCGAGGTCTTGCGCGCCTGTTTCGCCGGGCTTATCTCCAAAAACTTCCACGCCCGCGGCATTTAGCCAGGAGAAGATGTCGTCCAGGTGCTCCATCGCGTCATCCGCGTCAGGAACCGCCTCAAGAACGTCATCCGTGGTTAAAAATCCTTGATTTTCAGCTTTTTCAAGTAAGGTTGCCAGAAAAACGAGATGTGACTCATGCTTACCTGTACCGTCGCGTTCGTCATCCACTGTAGAATCCCCCTCTTAATTCTACAAACAGCCTACATCAAGCCTTCAACCAAGTCAATGCGAGTCGTCGTCCTTCAAGGCACGCAGCGCTTCGAGTCGAGGATCGATTTCGTCCTGATCGCAGTCGCAAGAGCCTTCATTTAAGTTCTGGCCACACACCGGGCATAACCCCGCACAGTCGGGACGGCAGACGATTAACATGGGCGTCGCAAGGATCGTCTCTTCGCGCAGCAGAGGCGCAAGATCGAGGATACCCGTATCGTCCACGGAATATTCCATGTCAAGATCGGGCGGATAAGCAAACAATTCTTCCAGTTCAACATGTACCGGAACTTGGGTCGGCGTCAGGCAGCGCGAGCACTCTGCATCGAAACTCACTTCGAGGTCCGCCTGAAGGAGAATCCCGCGCGAGTTGCGACTGAAACGCAGCGTGCCGCGCAGGTAATCGAGATCCAGATCCTCATCCACCCGGGTTCGCGGCAGATCCAGTTCAATGTCTTTCTGGTGACCCGCCCCTTGTACGAGGAGGAAGCCGACATTGAACTTCAGAACCCGACGGTTAAGAAAAGATTGATGCTGAGCAGTAGTCACGGCAGCTTACTTTCTAAGTGGACGATAGGTGAAGCCTTGAACAAGACACTCTATTTCGAGCACAAAGTGAGTAAATTACGCCTATATTTCTTTTCTGACCACTTAAACAATTATAGTGAGGCTGATATTGAGTGTCAAGATATGCGCTAATTTATGAATTAATACACAAGCTATTTCTTTCAATTATATCTGTTTTATTCAGTATCAACACTTCTCGCGTTTGGGCATCTCCATTTGTTTTTCGCACAATTGTTTACGATCTCAAAATCAATTATATCTGCATTTTTTGTTCTTGTAACTAGCAGCTTGCACAATTTTCATTTTTGCCCCATTTTCCGGCTTCGCGTCAGCCTCACGCCGAGTAATCACCCGTATTCGCGTTTTACGCTCGGAACTTCTTTGGCTATAATCCGCCTCTCTTAATCTTGTGACTAGAATTCAATCCAGCGGGCACAGCACCTATGCGAATTTTTATCACCGGGGCCCAAGGCACTCTGGGGCAAGCACTCACGGCGGCATTAGAATCACAACATGAAGTTGTCGGGCGAGATATCGACGCACTGGATGTCACGGACACACACAGCGTCAACACCTGGATCGGAGAGGGTCGGCCCGATCTGGTCATCCACTGCGCGGCAATGACTGCCGTGGATTACTGCGCTGAGCATCCCGACGAGGCGCTCACCGTCAACGGCTACGGCACGCAGGCGGTCGCGCTGGCCTGCCAGGCCTCTGACGCCGCCCTGCTCTACGTCAGCACCAACGAAGTCTTCGACGGCCTCACCGACCGCCAGTATCTCGAATACGACGCCCCCGCCCCGGCCAATCCCTACGCATACAGCAAGTGGGTTGGCGAGCAGATGGTGCGCGATCTCGTGCGCAAACACACCATCGTGCGCACGTCGTGGCTGTTCGCGCATGGCGGCAAGAATTTCGTGCAGACGATTCTGCGGCTGGCGCGGCAAAACGTTCCGCTGCGCGTCGTCACCAATGAAGTGAGCAGCCCGACCTATACCACGGATCTCGCTGCCGCGATCGCTGCGCTGATCGAAACGCGACAGTATGGCATTTACCACCTCGTCAACGAAGGGTACACGTCGCGCTACGGCTTCGCGCGCACGATCCTGGATCTGGCCGGGTACGTCGACACGCCCATCGAGCCGATCGCGCTGGCCGAATATCAGCGCCCCTCGCGCCCGCCACAGTACGCGATGCTGCGCAATTTCGCCGCCGCGCGGTTAGGCATTACGCTGCGGCCCTGGCAGGACGCGCTGGCTGCGTTCCTTGAGGTCGAAAACGCCAAGCACGAGCAGGCCGGATGAACCAGGAACCCGTTCCACAGCGCCTGTCCGTGGTGATCCCCAACTGGAACGGCGCGCGTCACCTGCCGGTTTGCCTGGACGCGCTGCGTGCCCAGACACACCCGGATATCGAAGTCATCGTCGCGGACAACGCCTCGACGGACGGATCGCAGGCGCTGCTCGCTGAGCGCTATCCAGAGGTGCGTCTCGTCGCCATGCCCACCAACCGGGGTTTCACCGGCGCGTGCAACGCAGGTATGCAGGCTGCCACAGGCGAGTTTGTCGCCTTGCTGAACAACGACACCGAAGTCGATCCCGGTTGGGCGGCAGCGGTCGTCAGCGCGTTCGCGCGGCATCCCGAAGCTGGATCGGTTGCCTCGAAGATGCTGCTGTTTAACGATCGCCACCGTTTCCACACCGCTGGCGACCAGTACCTCGTCAACGGACGCCTCGCCAACCGGGGCGTGTGGGAAGAAGACACCGGCCAGTACGACCGCGAGGAGTACGTGTTTAGCGCGTGCGGCGGATCGTCCGCCTACCGCCGCAGCATGTTGGACGAGATCGGCCTGCTCGACGATGACTTCTTCTTCTCGTGCGAAGACATGGATCTCGGCTGGCGGGCGCAGCTGGCAGGCTACCGCTGCATTTATGCGCCCGACGCGGTCGTGTACCACCACCTCGCCGCGACGGGCGGCGGCGTCACGGCCAGTTTTTACGATGGTCGTAACGCGATCTGGATTCTGATCAAAGATTATCCGCGCGCGCTGTGGCGCAAGCACTGGCGCGCGATCCTGCACGCCCAGGCGGGTCTCGCCTGGGAAGCGCTGCGCGCATGGCGCGGCGCGGCGGCGCGCGCCA
>NZ_DAISHJ010000030.1:0-40822 GCF_036822615.1 Aggregatilinea sp.
TTTGAAACCCGCCCCTACAGTTCGCAGGGTCACGAGAGCGTGAGAAACCAGTTTTCTCCCTCGAAAAGTGCATAACAGCCTCTAGCCGAGCGGGGCGACGCCCGCCAGAACGAACAACGGCGCGTCCAGGAACAACGAGGCCAGGGCCGAAACCGGCGGCGTAAAGAGGCCCGTACCGCTCCATCCCGGGACGTTCAGGCATTTCTGGCCTTCCGTGCTCGTTGCACGGGCCCACCATGCGGACGCGGCCCGGTTATAGATCGCGCTCCAGCCGCCGCTGTGCTGCGCCCAGACGTAGCTGCCGCTCACCTGCACGCTCTGCACCGTGATCTCCTGCCCGGCGCGCAACCCGCCCACGCGCGGCGATCCCGTTCCCGGCGCACTACGCACCATCACATCGACGCTCAACGTGACGGTACACGTTGCGGGCGACGATGGAGGCGTGCCCGGGGTCGCCGTGGTCGGGAAACGCACGTCGAGGCAGTCCTGCGTGATGTCATAGCGGCCTAGCGCCACATTATTGTAGTAGGCGGCGGCCCAGACCGTCGCCCCGTCGGGCGCTTGCAGGCGAATCCATTCATCGACCCGCAGCGCGCTGATGTCGTCGTAACGCACCTCGTACACGCGCCACACACTGCCCGGCTGCGCCCGCGTCACAACCGGGAAGTTCGTACCGGGACCCGAGCGAAAATTCAGAGACGGGCTGGCCGTCACGGTGAAGTTGCAGATCCCCGTGCCGGACTGCGCCGCCGCCGTAGTCAGGCCCGCCGCGCCCGCGCTGGCGATCAATACCAGCACGCTCACGACCAGCAGCGCGCGCTTCATGAGGCCCTCCAAGACCGGGCCATTTCCTCTACATAAACGATCCAGTTCTTTCCACACACAGCCGTATTCCTTTCCAATACACCCACTCGACACCATACAAACAACACCTATCGTGTCCCGATCCTAAAGGCTTCGCCGCACCGTGCCCAAACCGGACGCCCCACGGCACAAAAAAAACCGTCGCACGGGGCGACGGTCTGTGATGCAAGGGAGAACCTGCGAGCGCGCCGCTAGAGCGCGTTGCGTTTATAGATTTGCACCAGCGCCGCTCGAATATCGCGCATGTAGGCGGTCTGGTCGATCTGCAAGTCGAGGTAGCTGGCGAGCGACAGGAAGCTGACGAACAGGACCAGGCCCCCTGCCACCAGAATCGCGCCGATGCGCACCGCGTCGCCGCCGTCGTAATCGGCGGGCACGGTATAGACGCCGCTGTCGTTCACAATCTTTTCTACGTCGTCGTTCCCGTCGATCAGGAGAACGGCGGCCACCACCGCGGCGATGGTGGCAATCAGCGTGATCCCGGCCAAAACGCCGTAAATAAAGCTGGCGAATCGCAAAGCGCCATATCCCTTGTTACGCATAGCAGCCTGCTCCGAATATGATTAGCGGCGCACCCCAGTAACGTAGGGGTTACACCTGTTGATAAGACCTATCGCTATAATAGCATGAATTGCCTTTCGCAAAGAATCGTTTACGCTTAAATTCTCCTGATGTATCCAAACAAAAACAGGACAAAAAGAGATCATCCGGCCCTGGAGCGCGTGGAACTTGGGGACACGCAGCCGTAGGGGGGCAAAAAAGAAGGGCGATGCAAGCATCGCCCCTACGGACCGTGTGTGGACGAGCGCGTAACCGGCGCGCGAGTGCGCTCCGGTCAGGAGGGCAATCCGTCGTCGAGCTGGTCGATGGCGTTCTTGACCACCAGCGCACTGCGGCGCAGCGCGTCGTACTCGTCGTCCGTTAGCGAAAACAGGCAGTTGTTGAGCACACCCTTCGCGCCGACCAGATTCGGCAGCGAGACGGTGACATCCGGCACACCCGCGACTTCATCGACGGGCGAGCACACCGTCAGCAGCGAGCGCTGATCGCCCAGGATGACACCCGTCACGCGGGCCAGCGCACTGCCCACGCCGTAATACGTCGCGCCCTTGCCCTCGATAATGTGGTAGGCCGCGCGGCGCACCTGATCGTCGATGGTCTGGCGCACGCCGGCGGTGATCTCGTTCTCGCCCGCGCAGAACTCGTCGAGCGGGATGCCGCCGATGCTCACGCCCGACCACGCCAACACTTCGGAATCGCCGTGCTCGCCCAGCACGTAGGCGTGCACGTTGTACGCCTCGATACCCAACTGGCGGCTGAGCAGCGCACGGAAGCGGGCCGTGTCGAGCATCGTGCCGCTGCCCAGCACGCGGCTGGCCGGTACGCCCACCTCGACGGCGAAACGCGCCGCCAGATGCGTCATGATGTCCACCGGATTGGTCGCCACGACCAGCACGGCGTCCGGCGCATATTTCAGCACGCTGGGAATCACTTCGCGGAACACAGCGGCGTTGCGACCCAGCAGTTGAAGCCGGGTTTCGCCGGGGCGCTGGCCGACCCCCGCCGAAATGATCACGACCGAGCAGTTCGCCAGATCCTGATACTCGCCGGAGCGCACGACCATCGGCTGCGCGAACGGCACGGCGTGCAGAATATCGTCGGCCTCGGCGCGCGCCCGCGCCGGATTTTTGTCCGTCAGCACGATCTCGCGGCCCACCCCGCGCATCACCAGCGCGTACGCCGCCGTCGCACCGACCATTCCACTGCCCACAATTCCGATCTTCACCGGTTGTCCCTCCTGGTGGCCCATTTCTAGCTCAATTCTGGCAGGTTTCGCCATAGGCCACAACCTGTCCCGCTAATTTATACGCACGTGGGCGATTTTCGACGCTTGCGCAATGATCTGGCTACGGTTAACAGGCGCAGGTGGCAGAATTGCGCAAAGGGTAATAGACTGAATATTGGATTATTAGATGAATCCGAGCACCGCCGCGCCCCGTAACCCATCGTTGGCGGCGGCAGGAGGGGACCGTATGAGATCCGGCAAACGCCCACATTCCAACTTCCGGCTGGCGTTCGTGCCGCTGCTGTTTCTGCTGGCAGCGGCGTTGGCCTGCAACCTGACGGGTAACGACGAAGAAAGCGACCAGGGTACTCCGGTCGGCGGCGACGGGCGTCCGGGCGCAATCATCCAGGCTCCTGACAACGGCGCTCAAGTGCTCGTCAACAGCGACGTGCTGATCTACGCGGTCGGCACGGACCCCGTCGGCGTGACGCGCGTCGAGCTGATCGCGAACGATACGGTCATCGCGTCACAGGCATCGCCCCAGCTCGAAACAGGCGAAAAAGAATTCGAAGTCCTCTTCCGCTGGCAGCCGAAAAACCTGGGGGCGCAACAGCTTACCGTGCTGCCCTGGCGCGGCGACGTGCGCGGCGATGCGCAGACGATCAACCTGACGGTGCGCGAGCGCGCGACAACGCTGACGCAGACGCCGCAGTCCACGATCCCGTTCCTGACCGCGACGGCGCAGGTTCAAACCTGCCGCGTGCAGGTCACGGTCGGGTCGCTGAGCGTGCGGAATGGGCCGGGGCTGGTGTATAACGTCATCGATCAGGTGACCATCGGCCAGACGCTGTCCGTCACCGGACGCCAGATCTACCCGGATTCGTGGTGGCAGATCTACTACAACGGGCGCTACGGCTGGGTGAGCGGCTACTACGTGAACCAGTTGGGCAACTGCGCCACAATCGGCATCGTGCTGCCTCCGGCGACGCCAACGCTGCTGCCGAACGCGACGCCGCCGACGGTCCAGCCGACCAACACGCCGCTGCCGCCCTCGCCCACGCCGATCATCATCACGGCGACGCCGCTGCCGCCCGGCACCCCGACCCTCACGCCCAGCCCTGAGCCGTGCCGCGTGCGGATCAACGTGGACGGGCTGCCGGTGTACAGCGGACCGGGCACCAACTACACACGCATGACGATCCTCAGCGCCGGGCAGGTGTTCCCGCTCATCGCGCGCGACACCAGCGCACAGTGGTGGCAGATCGCCATCGCAGGCACGTACGGCTGGGTCCAGGCGGCCAACACGACGCTGACCGGAAGCTGCACGTCGATCCCGGTGGGCGCGATCCCGCCGACGCCGACGAATACGCCGTCCGCGACCCCGATCCCGCCGACGGCCACCAACACGAACACGTCCGTTCCGCCGACCGCGACCAATACCAGCACGGCGACGGCCACGAATACGGGCGCACCCACGGCGACACCGACCAATACGCCGACCGTGACGAATACGCCCACGGCAACCGAAACCGGCGCGCCGACCGCGACGCCGACCGATACACCAACTGCGACAGATACGGGCGCCCCGACGGCGACGCCGACCGATACGCCAACCGCGACGGATACGGGCGCGCCGACGGCCACGGATACGGATACGCCGGAACCGACCGCCACCGAGACGGAAACGACCGTCCCGACTGCGACCGAAACCGGCGCGCCCACGGCGACCGATACGGATACGCCGGAGCCAACCGCGACCCCGACCGACACGCCGACTGAAACCAATACGCCGGAACCCACGGCGACGGATACGGCGCTGCCGACCGAAACGTTCACGCCGGAACCGACGGCCACCGACACCGCTGTGCCGAACCAGCCGCCGAGCATCAACACCATCGCACCGCAGCAGATCAACGTGGGCGAAACGGACAGCGTGCCGTTCAACGCCAGCGATCCTGATGGCGATCCGCTGACGGCAATCGCGCAGTCCGATAACGACGGCGTGGTCCAGGCCAGCATCACCGAAGGCAGCATGATCCAGCTTCAGGCGGGCCAGACGGGCACGGCGATCGTGACCGTCACGGTGCAGGACGACAAGGGCGCACCGGCCAGCACGACCTTCCAGGTCACGGTGATCCAGCCCAACCGCGCCCCGACGATCGACGCCATCGCCCCGCAGCAGCTCAGCGCGGGTGAAGCGGGCAGCGTGCCGTTCAACGCGACCGATCCCGACGGCGATTCGCTGACGGCGATCGCGCAGTCCGACGACGACGGCGTGGTCCAGGCATTCGCCGCTGAAGGCAACGTGGTCCAGCTTCTTGCGGGCGCAGCGGGCACGGCGAACGTCACCGTCACGGTGAGCGATCCGGGCGGCGAGACGACCAGCACGACCTTCCAGGTCAGCGTGATCCAGCCCAACCGCCCGCCGACGATCGACGCCATCGCGCCGCAGCAGTTGAACGCAGGCGAAGCGGGCAGCGTCCCGTACAACGCGACCGATCCGGACGGCGATCCGCTGACGGCAGCCGCGCAGTCCGATACGCCGGACGTGGTCCAGGCCAGCATCGGCGAGGGCAACGTCATCCAGCTTCAGGCGGGCCAGCCCGGTACGGCCACAGTGACCGTCACCGTCAGCGACCCGTCCGTCATCCCGGCGAGCACGACCTTCCAGGTGACGGTGATCCAGCCGAACCAGCCGCCGACGATCGACACTATCGCCCCGCAGCAGTTGAACGCGGGCGAAGCGGGCAGCGTGCCGTTCAACGCCGCCGATCCGAACGGCGACTCGCTGAGCGCCATCGCGCAGTCCGATACGCCGGACGTGGTCCAGGCGGGCATCGGTGAGGGCGGCGTGGTCCAGCTTCAGGCGGGCCAGCCCGGCACGGCAAGCGTGACCGTCACCGTCAGCGATCCGAGCGGGGAAACCGCCAGCACGACCTTCCAGGTGACGGTGATCCAGCCCAACCAGCCGCCGACGATCGAGGGCATCGGCCCGCAGGCGATGCAGGTGGGCGATACGCTGGACGTACCATTCAACGCAAGTGATCCGGACGGCGATCCGCTGACGGCGATCGCGCAGTCCGATAACCCCGGCGTGGTGGATGCGGTCATCGCGGAGGGCGGCGTCGTGCGCCTGACCGCAACCGGGCCGGGCACAGCGAATGTGGCCGTCACGGTGCAGGACGACAAGGGTGCACCCGCAAGCACGTCCTTTACCGTCACCGTCGAGCAGCCGAACCAATCCCCGGACATCCTCGACATCGCGCCGCAGAGCATGGCGCTCGGTGAAGCCCGCGACGTGCCGTTCAGCGCGTCCGATCCCGACGGCGATCCGCTGACGGCGATGGCGCAGGCCGATAACCCGGCAGTCGTCAGCGCGGTCATCAACCAGCAGGGCGTCGTCAGTCTGGCCGCCAACGGCCCCGGCACGGCATCCGTCGTGGTGGCCGTGGACGATGGACGCGGCGGCACGGACAGCACCACGTTCCAGGTGACGGTCGAGCAGCCGAACCAGCCGCCGACCGTAAGCGAAATCGGGCCGCAGATGATGGATCCCGGCACGACGCTGGACATCCCGTACGCGGCGTCCGATCCTGAGGGCGAAGGCGTGAGCGTCACAGCCCAGTCGGACGATCCGAACGTGGTCCAAGCGGGCGAACCGCAGGGCGGCGTCATCACCCTGAGCGCGATCAACCCCGGCACGGCGACGATCACCGTCACGGCGCAGGACATGCAGGGCGCGACCGGATCGACCAGCTTCACGGTCACGGTCAACACGCCCGCCCAACCGACCGCCGTCGCGCAGGTCCCCGAAGTGGACCTGGAAGAAGTGCCGGTGCTGACGCCGATCGAAGATGATGTAAAGGACACTGCCGAGCAGATCTACGAACAGGGGCAGTCGATCCAGCCGCCCGCGAATATCGGCGTGTTCAGCGCCGTGGGCGACACACCGCCCGCCGCACTGATGTCCGATCTGGGCGACGCGCAGGGCGACTTCTCCGGCCTGTCCGACGCGGACGAGCTGGCCGCCGTGGTCAACGACTTCTCGCTGACGCCGCTGAGCATCGGCGGGAACAGCTTCCAGCAGGGCGGCGCGCTCGCCAGCAATCCGAACTGGACCGTGAGCGACCTGCTCGACCCGGCCAACGCCGATCCGAACTTCTGCCCCGGCGAGACGCCGCTGGGCTGCGAGCTGCGAGTCAACCGGCCCGCCGTGGTGTTCATCTTCGCGGGACGCAACGACGCGTTCGCGGGCACGCCGATCAACGAGTTCGAGGCGACGCTGGCGCAGGTGATCCAGACGATCACCAACGCGGGCGCGATCCCGGTGCTGACGACCATCCCCGGCGATCCGAACATCTATACGGGCGTGCCGCCGTACAACGCGATCATCGCCACGCTGGCCGAGGACAACGACCTGCCGCTGATCAACGTGTGGCGGACGATCAACGACAACGTCCCGGCGTCGGTCCAGGGCGATCTCACGCTGAGCAGCCCCGGCGTGAACGACGTGTTCTCGTCCGAGGCGCTGAACAACTACGGCGTGCCGGTCCGCAACGTGCAACTGCTGCGGATGCTGCGCGAGCTTCAGCAGGAAGTGCTGAATCCGTAGGCGGAGAACAGCGGCTAGCCGTTAGCGATTAGCGGTTAGCAAAGGCAAGGGCAAAGGCGACCTCACCCCCGGCCCCTCTCCAATCAAGTTGGAGAGGGGAGAAAAGCAGGAATCGATGAGGGCAGTGTCGAGGGGCGGGCATTCGGTGCCCGTCCCTTTTTGCTGCGCGGGGATCGTTCAAGACAGGGGCGGCCTGTGGGGAGAAAAGCAAAGCAGCCCGTGCTGCACGGGAGGCAGGACACAAAAAACGGGTAGAGCAAGCTCTACCCCACCGTAAAGACCACCAGATGTTTTGCACCACGCCCCGTGCACGGGAGCGCCGCGCGCTATAGCGGGCAGATTACGCGATACCCAGCACGGTTTGCAGCTTGAGCGCGAGACCCATATCGCCCTGGACCTTGACCTTGCCCTGCATAAACGCGGTCATGGGGTTGAGCTGGCCGTTGACCAGCGCCAGGAAGTCCTGCGCGGACGCGCGCAGCGTCATGGTAGGCGACTCGTGCAGCCCTTCGTGCGCCTCGACCTGCTTGTTCACCACCTTCACCCAATAATTCCCGCCGTTTTCGCCGCTGATCTCAAACTGAAACACGGCGTCCATACCTTCGGCTTTTTCAGGGTGGAACCCCTCTTCAATATGATCAAACACTTGTTCGACCGATGTTGCCTGTGGCATGCTTGTTCCTCCTGCCTTTGAGAAGTCTGTCACAGCCCGGTAATTTACCCTAACTATAACAGCACCCTGCCCCATTTCCTAGCGTGGGGCCGCATTCGCCTCCACCCGACGTTCACCCGCCTGCATGCCAATTGTTATTGCCCACGGGGGACCGCTTCGCTACAATTCGAGCGGAACAAGGAGGAAACTACCCGTGCCATCCAGTGCAAGCCGCGTCGAACAACCGACCCTCACGTGCGAAGCCCTGCGCGATAACCCGCTGGGCGATCCGATCGAGCGCCGCATTCCGGTCTACCTGCCGCCCGGTTACGATGACGATCCCGGCCAGCGCTACCCGGCGCTGTATCTGCTGAGCAGCCACGGCAGCACCGGCCCGGCCCTGCTCAACTGGCAGCCGTGGGACGTCTCCGTGCCACAGCAGATCGATGCGCTGATCGCGGCGGGGCGCATGGCCCCCGCGATCGTCGTCATGCCGGACCTGTGGACGCGCTTTGGCAGCTCGCAGTTCATCAACTCGGCGGGCATCGGGCGCTACGAGGACGCGCTGGTGGGTGAGATCGTGCCGTTCGTGGACGCGCACTTCCGCACGCTGCCCGGCGCGGATCATCGCGGTGTGTTCGGGCGCAGCAGCGGCGGGTACGGCGCGCTGGTCCAGGCGATGCGCCACCCGGAAACCTTCGGGGCGTTCGCGTGCCACAGCGGGGATCTGTACTGGGAATATACGTGCCTGCCCGGCCTGTCGAAGATGCACCAGCAGCTCGCGCAGTACGGCGGGCTGGACGCGTTCATCCGCGACATCCCCACGATCCGGCCCAAAGGCGGCACGTTCTGGGAACTGGTCATGACGGTGTGCTGGGCGGCGGCGTTCGGAGATAACCCCGGCGCACCGCACGGCTTCGACCTGCCGATCGATCCCGACACGGGCGCGCTGGACGAGACCGTCTGGGCACGGTGGCTGGCGCACGATCCGCTGCGCATGGCGGACGATCCCGCGTTTGCGGACGCGCTGCGCGGCGCGCGGCTGGCGTTCATCGACGTGGGCAGCTACGACGAGTACCAGCTACAGGTCGGCGCGCGGCTGCTGCACCGCAAGCTGGATGCGCTTGGCATCGCGCACGAGTACCAGGAATATCCTGACGGGCATCGCGGCACGCACTACCGCTACGAGACGTCCCTGCCGCTACTGGCCGACGTGCTGAGGTGATCATGCTTCGCCCTGCTCCCCGTTTGAACCCCGCGCTGATCCCGATCGTGCTGCTGCTGGCGCTGGCAGCGGCGAGCTGTTCCCTCGGCGGAGGCGAGGAGCGCGTGATTTACGTCACGGCGACGCCTTATTACGACGAGCAGGGCCAACTGGTCATTCCGCCCACCGAAACGCCCAGCAAACCAACCCCGCAGCCGATCAAACCGACGCCGAACCCCACGCGGGCCGTGCCGCAAAGCAGCAACCTGTACGTCGTGCAACCCGGCGACACGCTCGGCACGATCGCCACGCAGTACGGCGTGACGGTCGAGGAACTGCTGGCGCTCAACGCGCTGGGCGATGCCAACGCGCTGGAAGTGGGCCAAACGCTGAACGTGCCGGGCGGACAGGTCGAGTTCGCGCCGTCTTTCAAGCTGATCCCCGACAGCGAACTGGTCTACAGCCCCGGCGCGAGCAGCTTCAGCGTGACGGCGTTCGCCAAGTTCCAGCAGGGCTTTTTGCGCGCATATTCAGAGACGATTGATGACAAGTCGTGGAGCGGCGTGGAGATCATCGACTTCGTGGCGCGCAGCTACAGCGTCAACCCGCGCCTGCTGCTGGCGCTGCTCGAATATCGCAGCGACTGGATCACTGACCCGTATCCCGAAAGCGATCAGGCGGAAAGTTACCCGATGGGCCTCGTCTCGACGGGGCGCGAAGGACTGTACCGCCAGATGCTCGACGCCGCCGACGCGCTCAACGCGGGTTATTACGGCTGGAAATATCGCGGCGAGATCTCGCTGTCGCTGGGCGATCAGCGCGTGTTTTACGCCAGCGACGTGAACGCGGGCACGGTTGGCGTGCAGTATATGCTGAGTGTGGGCAATTCGTACGCGCAGTGGCAAACGGACATCGGGCCGGACGGGTTTTACCAGACGTACCTGAACCTGTTCGGGGATCCGTTCGAGTACGCGGTCGAGCCGCTGGTCCCGCCTGATTTGCAGCAGCCGACGCTGACGCTGCCCTTCGCGCCCGGCGAGGAATGGGTCTTCACGGGCGGGCCGCACGGCGGGTATAACAGCGGATCGGCGTGGTCGGCAGTGGACTTCGCGCCGCCCAAGCCGCCCGACGAGCTGGTCAACGCGCAGGGGTCGTGTTACATCTCGCCGCAGTGGGTGACCGCCGTCGCGGACGGGGTGATCGCGCGCAGCGGCGGCGGGTACATCATCCTCGACCTGGATGGTGACGGCGACGAGCACACCGGCTGGACGCTGGTCTACCTGCACATGGACGATTACGAGGTGATCAAGCCGGGCACGCAGGTCAAAGCAGGCGACCGGCTCGGGCACCCGTCGTGCATGGGCGGGTTCAGCAACGGCACGCACCTGCACTTCAGCCGCCGCTATAACGGCGAGTGGCTGCCCGTCGAGTGCAACGCGTGCGCGCCGGGCGTGAGTGTCCCGGCGGAGGTGCTGGGCGAGTGGACGATGCACGGGTACGCCGGGCAGGAATATCAGGGCTACATGACGCGCGACGGCGACGATGGTTATCGCCAGGCCGACCAAACGCGCGATTTCGAACAAAACAAGGTGATGTGGTGATTGTGATGGTGATGAGTTCTCTACGGCGAATGGTGGCCCGGCAGCGGATCGCGGTGCTGATCGTAACCGTGGCGCTGCTGGCTGCAGGCGGGACGATCGCTCGCGCGGCGACCGGAGGCGAGGCTTCCGAGAGCAGCGCGCAGCAGCAGCCCACGCCGATTCAACTGACGTTTCCCGCGCCTTCCGCAACGCAAGGGCCGCCGACCGGCACGCCGACGCGTACCCCGACCGTCGCGGGCCGCCCCATGATCGAGGCGGTGACGGCAGAGACGAACGTGCGCTCCGGGCCGGACATCAACGATCCGCGCATCGCGGTGATCAGCCCCGGCACGCAGTACGCGGTGGTGGGAAGCCGTTTCGACTGGTATCAAATCGAGATGCCGGAAGCGACGGGCGGGGTCGGCTGGGTGTACAGCGGCGTCGTCACCCTGATCGGGGAGGCGGCGCAGATCCCGGAGCTGGAACTGGACCAGATCTCCACTGCCGATCCGGCGCTGCAAGCGGCGCAGCAAACCGCCGACTACGTGACGCAAACGCCGGGCGCGATCATGACGCTGACGGCGATGGTGCAGGTCACGCCGACGGGCGTATTCACGCCGGAAGGCGGCGAGGCCGCGACACTGGTCCCCGGCGCGCCGCTGCCGACCTTCACGCCGCCGCCGTTCACCAACACGCCGGTGATCATCCCGCAGGCGTCGGGCGCGGCGTCCGAAGCCAGCACCGAGGGGATGCCGCCGATCGTGCCTATCCTCGCGCTGGGCGCGCTGGGCTTGATGGGGCTGCTGGTCGCACTGCTGCGACGGTTGTAACCGTCATCGCCGGGGTGAGCGCGGCTCGCTCCTCGCCGGACTGGTCGCGCCGCGCCCGCACGTCGAGCGCGGCCATGAAACCGAGCGCCAGCAGCAGCACGGCGAGCGGGATCCACAGGCGGTGCAGGCCCGCCCGCGGCGGCTCGTCGGGGCGCACGACGCGGAAGCGGATCACCTGGAGCAGCATCGCGGCGACAAACAGGCCGAGCACCAGCAGAGTCAGCCATGCTACGTCCAGGTAGGCTTTGCCCGCCATCGACCGCGCCAGATCGTCGCGCAGGGCGAAGCTGGCATACACGAAGGCCGCGTGCGCCGCAAAACCCGCCCACGCCGATCCGGTCAGGTAGACGGCCAGCGCAGCGCCCCACCCCAACAGCAGATAGCCGCTCAGCGAGGCCAACCCCCAGGGCATGCCCGGCACGACATTTTGCACCGCGATCAGGCTCTTCAGCGCGCCGCCGACCGCGCCCGCGATCCAGGCCGCACGCCAGCGCCCGACCGCGCGTCCCAGCGCGGGCTGGACCATGCCCCAGACCAGCCACGCCTGAACCAGCGGAGCCAGCACCACGGCGAACAGAATTTGAAGCTCGTAGGACGCGTCGTGCAGGTGCGCGCCAAAGAAGACGTCCGGCAGATCGATCAGTGACTGCGCGGTGGGCAGCGGCCCGGCTTCGAGCAGCGCGTGATTGCTGAGATCCATCAGCCACCACGCCACGGGCCAGATCGCCAACCCGACCAGCGCCGCCAGGACCAACACGACCGGTTCCGGCGCGCCGGGCCCGTCCGGCGCGGGGCGCTGGCTCCGTCTCAGGGCGAACGCCGCCCCGCCCACGATCAGCACGGCGAACAGCCACCGCAGCGTGAAAATCTGGCTGTCGGCCAGGGCCGTTTGCAGCACAAATACGCCGCAGGCCACGACCGCCGCCGCCCATACCACCCGTTCCCCTGACCGCACATCACCCGATTTCGCCACCACTGCACCTCAACAGATTCCGCTGCACGATTTCATTATACCGTTCCCGCGATCCGGTTTTTGGACAGGATTTGTTAGCAAACCGGCAGACGTACAGGCGGCGGCGCGCTCGCCTGTCATCGCTCATGACTCAAACATTCAGTAACTTACTAATAACTAATCTGTAATCGTTCTCTCGTGCTGCCGTCTTTTCAATGGTATAATCGCCAACAGTATCCTGTGAAAGGAGCCCAGGCATTATGGCTATGGAAATCAATGTGTCTGAAATGCGGCGCGTGCGCCTGTTCGAGGTGATGGGGCGCGTCGATAGCACCAATGCAACAGAGCTGGGAAGCACGCTCGACAAGGCCGCCGACGACGGCAACAACAACCTCGTGCTGGACCTGAGCGGCGTGGAGTATATGAGCAGCGCGGGCCTGCGCGAAATGGTACGCATCCTGAAGCGCGTGAAGCGCAACGGCGGCGACCTGCGCATCGCCAACCCGTCGGAACGGGTCAAGGAAGTCCTGGAACTGGCCGGGCTGGACTCGATCTTTGAGATCTACCCCACCCAGGTGGAGGCAGTTGGTAGCTTCTAAGGGACACGGCTTGCGCACCCGGCTGGCCGTTTCGCCCACTGCCACACGACCCAATATGCACGTGACACAAATGTCCACACAGCCTGATCGAGGAACATCATGGCCGACGTAAACAGCCTCGTGATCGCTGCCCGGCTCGATGATGTGCGCCTTGCCTGCGACATGGTGGTTGACGCAGCGGAAGCCGCAGCGCTGGACGAGCGCGCGGTGTACCACTGCCAGATGGCCGTAGACGAGGCGCTGACCAATATCATTGAGCACGGCTACGAGTACGAGGCCGACGGCAACACTATCGAGATCCGCTGCGCCATCGAAGACGACAGGTTTGTGATTACCATTACGGATGACAGTCCGGCGTTCAACCCCCTGGGGCACACCGCGCCGGACCCCGGCGAACCGCTCGACACGCGCGAGCCGGGCGGCTGGGGCATCTACTTCATCCGTAAGCTCATGGATGACGTCCACTACACCCGGGTAAACAACCACAATCAGCTCGTGCTGGTCAAAAATCGTCCGCTCGTCGAAGCGGCCCAGTCGCTGCCCGCATCGGGCGATGTCGAGGAAGCCTTCGCCTCGCGCGTGCTCGATAACGGCGCGGTGGTGATCTGGCCGAGCGGGCGGCTGGACAGCAATACCAGCCCGGTGCTGGAACAGGTGCTCAACTCGCACCTGCAACGCGGGCATTACTGGCTGTTCGTCGATCTGGCCGGGGTGGAGTATATCGCCAGCAGCGGACTGAAGATCCTGGTCTCGGCATGGCGCAGAGCCAACGAGCACAACGGCGATCTCGTTCTCAGCGGGCTGCAGCCCCGTATCATCGAAATTCTGGAGATGGTGGGCTTCGATATGCTCTTCCAAATCTTCCCGGATCTCGATGACGCCCTCCAGGCGCAATCCAAACGCGCCTGATCGACCGCAGCCGTTCCGGTTACCGGAGAGCGTGCTTTACAAGGAACATCCCCGGATGCCTGCTCGCCTGCCGGGTGGCCGCTGAGCAGTATTCGATCGTGGCTCTCGCAAGGAGCAGGAGACGGGGCGCAAGGGTCTCGATACACACTCTGAAGGCAAAACCTCTTGGATAGTACGCTTATCGTCGTCATGGTGGTGGGAGCCACGCTGGCGGTCGGCGGCTTCGTCTTCGGCCTGCTCACCGGGTACTGGCGGGGCCGCGCACGGGGCATCGCCCTGGCCACCAACGAGCGCCCCAGTCCCGAGCTGGACGTGATCGCCGGGGCGGGCAACGCTATCCTCAGCGTCCCCCTGCGCGTGGACCCGCTGTGCGAGGTCATTTACCAGCAGGCGACGCGCATCGTCGATACGCGCAACTTCCAGATCGGCCTCTTCGATAACGGCGACTACGAGATCAAAGTGTGGCTCAAGGCCGCGCAGCGCCTGCCCGCGCAGCGCTTCGTCAACGTGGCGAGCGAGGGCATCGTCGGGTGGATCAAACGCACCGGGACGGGCCTGCTGGTGCGCGACTTCCAGCGCGAGTGGGAAACGCTGCCCGCACGCCCCAGCCACTACAGCATCAAACCCGCACGCTCGGCCATCTTCGCCCCGCTGATCTCCGGCGGCGACGTGCTGGGCGTGATCGCGGTGCAGAGCGACCTGCCCGACAGCTTCAACGACGAAGATATGCGCCTGCTGACGCTGCTGGCAAACCAGGCATCGAGCGCGATCCGCAACGCGCAGATGTTCGAGGCCGCGCAAGAACAGGCTCGCCAACTGCAACTGATCAACGACGTCTCGCGCCAACTGACCGCAATCCAACCGCTGCCGGACCTGTTCCGGCAGATCGTGACGCTGCTGCATGATGCGTTCGGCTATTACGCGGTGAGCATCTTCATCTGGGACGAAAAGTCCGACACGATCCAGCTTCGCGCCAGCAGCCACGCGGATTTCATCGCCAACGAGTTTTCGATCACGCCGGACCAGGGCCTCGTCGGCTGGGCGGCGACGCAGCAGCAGCCCGCGCTGGCCCCCAACGTGAGCGACGATTCGCGCTTCATGCCGACCGTCACGCTGGTCGAAACGAAGTCGGAAGTGTGTGTACCGCTGATCGTGCAGCAGCGCGTGATGGGCGTGCTCGACGTGCAGAGCGACGAACTCGACGCATTCGGCAGCGCCGACATGTTCATGCTCGAAGCGTTGGCGGGACAGCTCGCGCTGGCGATCCAGGAGGCAGAAAGCTACGACGCCGAACGCCGCCAGACCGAGCGCGTCAACGCGATGACGGAAGTCGCGCGGGCGCTGGTGTCGATCCTCGACATCGACGACCTGCTGGACGAAGTGGTCGATCTGGTGACCGATCACCTGGGCTACGACCGCGTGCACCTGTTTCTGCGCGTTGGGGAGCGGCTGGCGTTTCGCAGCGGGAGCGGCGCGCACAGCGGTAAGTGGGCGCTCGAAAAGCTTTCGTATGCGCTGGACGGCAAGGGCATGATCCCGCTGGCGGCGCGCGAAGGCCGCCCCAAGATCAGCGGCAACGTGCGCGAGGAAGCGGCTTACATCCCCGGGCCGGGGCGCGAAGATACGCAGAGCGAAATGGCCGTGCCGATCCGCATGGGGCCGCACCTGCTGGGCGTGTTCGACATTCAAAGCCCGGAGCCGGACGCCTTCACCGAGGAAGACAGCCTGCTGATTCAGGCGCTGGCGGACACGGTCGCCATCGCGCTGCGCAACGCGAGCCTGTTCGCCAACGAGCAGCGGCGGCGTATGCTTTCGGAAACGCTGCGCGAGCTGAGCACCGTGCTCGGGTCGTCGCTGGACCTCAACAGCGTGCTCGACGGCATCCTGGTCGGGCTGGAGCGCGTGGTCGATTACACCGCAGGCGTAATCCTGCTGCGTGACACGGAAAACGACTGTTATCAGGCCAGCGCCGCCCAGGGCGATCTCGTGGGATCGGATTCGTCCATCTGGAACGAGACGATCCGCGAGGACGGCATCAGCGAAGCGCAGTTGATCGATCTGCTGCACCGGATGTATACCCACGCGCCGGACGAAAACGCCGCGCACGACGAGATCCTCGTGCCGCTGACCGTCGCGGGCGAATCGATCGGCTATTTGCTGATCGAGCGCATCGGGCCGGATCGCTTCACGCCGGAAGACAAAGAGATCATCAGCACGTTCGCCAATCAAGCCGCCGTCGCCATCACCAACGCGCAGTTGTATATGGCGCAGCGCGAAGAAGCGTGGGTTTCGACGGCGCTGCTGCAAGTGGCCGAAGCCACGGCCCGCGCCACGACGCTGGACGAGGTGCTGAGTACCGTCGCGCGCATCACGCCGCTGCTGGTGGGCGTGGAATGGAGCGCCGTGATGCTGGCCGACCAGCCGTCGGT
This sequence comes from Aggregatilinea sp., assembly GCF_036822615.1. NCBI lineage: Bacteria > Bacillati > Chloroflexota > Anaerolineae > Aggregatilineales > Aggregatilineaceae > Aggregatilinea > Aggregatilinea sp. Next base: position 16,418 of record NZ_DAISHJ010000030.1, read on the forward strand.
CTTCCGCGTGGTGGAGATCGCCGGGACGCGGCCCGAACTGGCCGCCGCCTTCAACAAGTTCTCCGTGACGCCGCTCACGTGGCCGCCGCTGGCCGAGATCAGCACCACCGGACAGCCGGTGCTGATCGACGGCAGCACACCCAAGCCGGAAAATCTGCCGGTGGACATCAACATTGGCCAGGGCGTGATGCTGCCGCTGTTCGCCAAGGGCGAGCTGATGGGCCTGATCCTGATCGGCCAGGGCGACGACACAGAGCCGATGACCGAACGCAAGATCGAACTGGTGAGCGGGATCGCCAATCAAGCCGCGCTCGCCATCGAAAGCGCGCAGTTGTTCGCCGCGCAGCAGGAAGAAGCGTGGGTGACGACCGCCCTGCTCCAAGTGGCCGAAGCGGTCAACACGCAGATCGACGCGGATCAAAGCCTGGAAACCATCGTGCGCCTGACGCCGCTGCTGGTGGGCGTCGAGCGCTGCGGCGTGATGAAGTGGGACGCGGACAATATGTGCTTCATCGGCGGCCCGGCGTGGGGCCTTTCGCCCGAACACAAGGCGAACTTCGCGCGGGTGGATCTGCCGGTGGACGCGGGGCCGTTCCTGGTCCAACTGACCGAAACGTCCGATCCGGTGTCGGCGGGCGTCGGTGGCGACCGCCCACTGCTGCCCGTGCTGCAAAATCTGTTCGAAAGTCCGGCGCTGCTGGGCCTGCCGCTGATCGCGCGCGGGCATCTCGTCGGCGCAATGCTGGTGGACCACCCCGCATTGGGCGGCTCCATTGACCAGCGCCGCCTGAACATCCTCACTGGCATCGCGCACCAGACGGCGCTCGCGCTGGAAAACGCGCGGCTCCAGGCGGAAGCCACCGCCGCCGAGCGCATCGAGCGCGAGCTCGAAGTGGCGCGCGGCATCCAGACGAGCTTCCTGCCCGACACCACCCCGCGCGAGCCGGGCTGGGACGTGTCGGCGTTTTACCGCGCGGCGCGGCAAGTGGGTGGCGACTTCTACGACTTCTTCCCGCTGGATGAACACAAGTGGGCGGTCGTGGTAGCGGACGTGGCCGACAAAGGCGTCCCGGCGGCGCTGTTCATGGCGTTGTGCCGCACACTGCTGCGCGCGGTGGGCACCAACCGGCGCACCCCGCGCGAGACGCTGGTGCGCGTCAACGACCTGCTGCTCAACGACAACCGCGCGGAACTGTTCGTCACGATCTGGTACGGCATCTGGGACGCTTCGACCGGCTGCCTGACGTATTGCAGCGCGGGGCACAATCCGCCGCTGCTGGTGCATGCCGACGGGCGGGCCGAACAGCTCATCGCGCGCGGGATCGCGCTGGGCGTCGTGCCATCGATCCGGCTGGACGAAAAAGATATCACGCTGCGTCCCGGCGAACTGGTCGCCCTCTACACGGACGGCATCACCGAAGCGATCCGCAGCGACAAGAGCGCGTTCGGCGTGGCAGGCTTGCAGTCGGCGCTGGTGGCCTACCGCAACCGCCCGGCAAAAGACGTGGGCAAACGCGTGCTGGATGCGGTCGATACGTTCGTGCTGGGCGAACCGCAGTTCGACGACATCACGCTGGTGATCATCAAGTGCGTGGAGGCGGAACCGGACGCGCTCGATACGGACACGCCATGATCGCGTTCGTGTCAGCCAGCTACGCCCACCGCTCGAGACTTGCCCCGGCGCTGGCCGCGATCCGCTCGGCCCTCTCCGCCGCCGGGTGGACGCCCCGCATTTTCATCGAGGACTATCAGTTTGCGCCCGACGATCAGCGCGCGATGATGGCAGCTACGCAGGCCGAGTTACGCGCGTGCCGCCTGCTGGTCGCGGAGGTCACGCACAAAGCGATCGGCGTGGGGATCGAAGTCGGGTATGCCGCCGCGCTGGGCGTGCCGATCGTTGCCGTGCGGCACGCGGACGCCGAGCCTTCGACCACGGTCGGCGGGCTGGCGGCGCGGACGGTCGTGTACCGGACGCCGGGCGACCTGGAACGCGATCTCGCGCAGGCGGTGCGGGATTTGTTCGGGGAACAACGACGAGGGGTTAGCGAATAGCGGTTAGCCAAGAGCAAAAAGCACACCTCACCCCCGGCCCCTCTCCAATCAAGTTAGAGAGGGGAGACAAGCAGCGCTCGATGGGGTTTTGCAGGGGTAGCCCACGAGAACGCACAAACCACCCCACGCAGCCGTGGTGCGGCGGGGTTTTGGGAAAAAACGGGCGATGCAAGCATCGCCCCTACGCAACGAACCCCAATCCGCACGCACGACGGCATCCGCGTGCGCGGCGGGCAGCTACCGCATGATTCCGAACAGGAACAGCAGAAGCAGGACAATAATCTCGCCAATGCCAGGGATAGCTGGTTCCATGGTGCAGACTCCTTCGGTCGATAGGTGCAGAAAACCCAATACGGGCGGGCGCAAACTCAGTGCGACCAGTCCGTAAACGGACGGCAGTCGCCCGCGCCGCCATAACAGGCGCCGGGCAGCGGATTGCCGTTTTCGTCCAAACGATTGGCGTTGATGTCGTTCAGGTTCACCTGATCGGATGACGACACGGTCACGCAGTCGATCGCGGTTAGCTCGTTGATCGGCGCGCGGCGCTGGTACAGAGCCGTTTCAGGATTGAAGTAGTTGTACGTCAGGCGGCTGGCTTCTTCGATCAGCACCCAACTGTCGATGGTCGGCAGATTGTTGCCGTCGAGATCGCGCTCCCAGGTGTACATCACGAAGATATACGGGCCATTCGGCGCGTAGACGATGCCCGCGTCGCCGGTCGTGTCCGGCCCCCAGCCGTTTTTGTGCGCGATGCGTGTGCCCTGCGGGATGCCAAGCTCCATCAGCCGGTCGATGCGGTTGCCGCTCATGACCTCGATCATCTGCTTGCATTCCTGCTGCGTGAAGTCGTCGGGATAGACCGCCTTCAGACCGCTGCCGTACTCGGCGCAGTCGTAGATCTCGTTCAGCATCAGGCCCATGTCTTCGGCGGTCGTCTCGGCGTACGGGTCGGGCGACGCGTTATATTCCTGGTTGCCGGGCGTTTCGGGACGGCAGACCGCCGCCTCGAACTGCAAGCCCTCCGAGCCGACGTACAGCGGCGCGCTGATGTAGGTGTGCTCCGCGCCTAACTCCTGCGCGGTGCACGAGACCTGATTCAGCCCCTCGCGCAGCATCGCTTCTTCATTGGTCCCGGTGCCGGTGACCTGCATCAAAAAGTTCGAGGCCGAGTTATTGCTGCACAGGATCGATTCCGTGAGCAGGTAGGCCACGTCCGGCTCGCTTTCGACCAGCAGCTTATCGCGGAACAGGTTGACCATGATCGGGATCTTGATCGTGCTGACCGCGCTGTAGACGATATCCGGCTGGATGGTGACTTCCTCACCCGTCGAAATGTTCAGGATGTAAACCGAGGCCAACGTATCCGCGCCGTTGTACTGGAATCCGCGCGACTGGAACAGGGTCATCAGCGCGTCGCGCAGCGAGTTGATGTCCTGGCGCGGCGCGTCGATCTGCACCATCGGCAGGATCACTTTGCGGCTGGCCGTATCGGGCGAGCGCAGCGCCGACTCGATCAGCGGGATCGCGGCGTCTACGTCCAGGCGGCTGCTTGCCATCGACAGGCGGAAGGTCAGCGTGTTGATGTCGAACCCGCCGCCTTCAGCGGCAGGCTGATCGTAGCGCTCGGCCAGCGACGTGAGGTAGTCGCGCAGGTCGCCTTCTTCCAGGCCAGCATCGAGCGGCACAGTGATCGCGCCCACGGGACGCCGCCAGAGGTAGTTCCAGAAGCCCAGCCAGAAATTCTTCTGGCGGCTGCTCTGCGACCGCACGGAGCCGAGCATCGCGTCGCTGTTGGTGCGGAAGCCGACCGCCTGCGGATCGAGGTAAATCGTGCTGCCGTTATAGACCAGCTCGACCGGCTGGTTCATATAGACCGCTTCCCAGCGCGATTGGGCCTGCGCTTCTTCCAGGCCGCCGACCGGGATGCCCGCCACCGTCACGTCAGGCTGGAGCGATTCCTGGGTATTGCTGTACTGCACCAGCTCGAACATCGCCAATACGATCGCGGCCAGCAACAGCAGCGACGAGAAGATCTCCAGCACCGGCAGTTGGAGCCTGCGCCGGTCTTCGCGCAAGTGTCCGTATTCCACCCTTTACCCTCCTGGCCGGGAGCGATGCCCCGGCGTCATTCGTAATGGTTACCCGCCTGCTCGGCGGCAGTCCGCAGCGCCAGCGCCTGAAACTCGATCATGGGCGGGATGGCGTCCCAGGGCACCCAACGCGCCGCGAGCAGTTCTCCGCACAGGGTCACGGCCTGCGGCTCGCCATCCAACGCACACAGATACGCGACGTCCATATGATGCGGCATGCCCGTCGCGCGCTGGATCAAGAGCGGGCGCACCGCCCGCACGCGCAGGCCGGTTTCCTCGCGGAATTCCCGCGCCACGCCGTCCGCCGGGTCTTCGCGGCGGTCCAACCAGCCGCCCGGCAGTCCCCACGGGTGCACGGCATGAAAGACGTGCTCCACCAGGAACACATGATCGCCGGAAGCGTCCAGCAGCACCCCCACCGCGCCGATCGTGAAGCGGGGCTGCACAATCTGGTACAGGCGCTGGATGGTGACCGCTATCCAGGGGAAGCGGCGCAGTACCATCGCAAATCTGCGGCGCGTCCCGTAGAGGCCCGCCCGGCCCGCATTTACCGTTCCGGTGTCCGTCATGTTGTGTCCTTAATACCGTGCCGGTAAACACAAGAGGCCAAGGTCGCCATTGTGCGGCGGCATGGCCCCCCTGATACCCTGCGCTGTAAGTTCGGATCGCGGCAAGTGTACCGCCCCGCCCCGCCCCTGTCCAGATCCCTGCGCGTGCCCTACGCCCTGCGCAGGCGAAACGAGGGCGCATAAACGGGTTTACCGGCGCGCACCCAAATTGTAATCATGTTATACTACACAGGCGCAAGGTTCCGAATGCAGCATAAATGAGGATCTGCATGGATTCCGCCCCTGAATTCCTGAACTTATTCACCGAATCGACAGGCGAGCTGCTCTACTTTCTGGTCGTGATCATGATCGGCCAGGCTGCCCTGCTTATGGCGCTGGGGCAGCGCATGCGCAGCAAGTCCGAAACAGCGGCGGGGCATTACGCAATTCTGTTGACCGGCGTCGTGTTGGCCTGGATCACGCTGATGGGCGGCGCGCTGTACGCGCTGGTCACCGACACCCCCGCCGACGCGATCCTGCCGCCGCTGGAGCGCGCGATCAACGCGCTGGTGGTGGTGCTGGCGGGCGCGGCGCTGCTGGCCGCCGACAGCCCACAATCCGAGCGCGGATTCTGGCGCATCGTGGCGCTGAGCAGCCTCGTGATCATCGCCGCGGGCGTGATCACGGTGATCGTGTGGCATCCCATTGCCGATACGGAAGAATTCAACCGGCACGCGCTGGGCGTCGCCTGGACCGCCGGGACGATCGTGCTGCTGATCGTCGGGCTGGGGCTGCTGTGGACCCGCTACAGCGACACCGCCGATCTGCCGCTGAAGTCGCTCTTTTTCCTGGCGCTGCTGGCCGGATATGGCTACACCATGGTGCTGGTCGCGGGTGACAATCTCGAAGGGGATACCGCCGGGGCGCTGCGGCTGGGCTTCATCATCGCCATGCCGATGCTGGTCACGGTCGTGTACCGGCTGGTGGTCGAGCGGCTGACGATGGTGATCGACGAGATCAGCGAATACGCCGACGCGGTGTCGCGCCCCCAGGCCGCGATCACTCAGCCGGAGCCGATTTTGCACGCGCCGGTCGCGCCGAACGTCAGCGCCAGCGAATCGATGGCGCTGCTCAAGGCGATGGGCCTCATGCTGGAACGCGAAGATCCCGACAGCATCCCGCGCCAGATCGTCGTGGCCGTCGCGTCGGTGCTGAAGGCGGACATCGCCGCGCTGGTGGCGAATGAAGACGACAGTTGGGCGGACATCGTCGCCGCCTACGACAACATCCAGCAGCGGCACATCCCCGGGCTGGCGCTCAACCTGGAAGAACAACCCACGGTCGTCAACGCGATCAAAGAAAAGATGCAAAGGCCGCTCTACGCCGATCAAAATCTGGACGAGCTGGTAGACCTCTACACGCGCCTGGATATCAATCAGGTCGGCCCGGCCTACATCCAGCCGCTGACGCGCAGCGGGCAGGTGGCGGGCGTGCTGATCGTCGCCCTGCCCTACACCAACCGCGACCTGACCGCCAGCGAAAACAGCCTGCTCGAAGGGCTGGCGCCCATCGCCGCGCGGCTGCTGCTGTTGAGCCGGGCCGCGCACCGCACGCGCTTCGAGGCCGAGGACCGCGCGATTCAGGCGATCGTCGAAGGGGGCCTGCCGGACGACGTGGACCAGGAAAGCGTGCTGGCCGCGCGTCACGAGATGCAGTCGAGCCTGGAACTGGCGCAGGAGCAGATCGCGGAACTGAGCCGCCTTGTGCGCGATTTGCAGGTGGAACTGGACTACGAGCGCAGCCGCATGGCGCAGCTTCTGGCCGACGGCGACGAGGCGATGACCATTTCGCAGCGCATCGAGGTGCTGTCAAAGGAGCGGCAGCAACTGGCCGACGAGCGCGAGCTGCTGTCGCAGGCGCTGCAAGAAGCACAGGCGAGCCTCATCAGCGCGACCGCCGAGGCCGACGAAGACGTGTACGGCACGATGATCGAATCGCTGCGGCACGAGCGGGATGAGCTTCAGGTGCAGAAATCGAAGCTCGAACGCCAGATCGAAGACATCCGCCACGCGCGCGAAACCGCCGTGCCAACCGCACTAAAAAACATGCTCGAAGAACTGGGCGAAGAAAAAGCACGGCTGGCGGACGAACGCGACCAGATGAAATCCGAGCTGGATGACGTGTATCGCCAGCTTGAGTCGCTGGGCATCGAAGGCGGGCCGCTGGCCGTCGCCAAGACGCTCGGCCACCTCACCGAAGAGCGGCAGTTCTACAAGTCACGCGCGGAAAAAGTGTCGCAGGAGCGCGATCTGCTGCTGGCCGAACGGCAGAAGCTCTCCGATCAGCTGGAGCGCGAGGCCGAGCGCGAAGCCAAGATCGTCGCACTGGAAGCCGAACTGCGCCGCCTCGCCACCGACCGTGAAGCCCTGCAAAAGCAGCGCGACACCACTCGCGCCGAGCGAGACGAACTGCTCAAGGCGCGCGAGGCGTGGCTGGACAACCGCACCCGCCTGCTGGGCGAACTGAGCGGGCTGCAAGCGGAAATCGAGGAAGTCGTGTCCTCACGCGACCGCGCCGCCACGGAGCGCAAGACGCTGTCGAACGACCGCGCCCGGCTCGAAGCGGAGCGGGATCGGCTGCTGGCGGAGCGCACGGCACTGCAGACCGAGCGCGATCAACTGATGGCGCGCGTGGAGGGCAACCGCGACCTGCTGGAACAGCTTGGCGCGGACGGCGTGGGCCAGCTCAAGACCATGATCGACGATCTGACGCACGAGCGGGAAGCGCTCAAGGCGCAGCTCGAACAGGTGGAACAGCAGCTTGCCGAGGCGGAACGCACACCGCGCGTCCCCGGCGGCTCGACCACCCAGTTCACCAAGCCGATCGCGCCGGAAAACGCGGACGTCATGCTGTCGCTGGCGCAGGAACTGCGCACGCCGATGAGTTCGATCATGGGCTACACCGACCTGCTGCTGGCCGAATCGGTCGGCATCCTGGGCGCGTTGCAGCGCGAATTTTTGGAGCGCGTGCAGGCGAACATCAACCGCCTCAACGCGCTGATCCGCGATCTGGTGAGCGTCACAGCGCTGGACGCGGAGGACTTCCGGCTCCAGCCCGTCACGATCGACATGCTGGGCGTGATCGAAGACGCGATCACCAACGCCGGGGCGCAGTTCCGCGAGAAGAACATTACGCTGTATCTCGATCTGGCCGATTCGCTGCCGCCGCTGCGCGCGGACCACGACGCGATGGAACAGGTCGTGACGCAGCTTCTCTCGAATGCCTACCTTGCCACCCCGCCGGACAGCGAGGTATCGATCACGGCGCGGTTTGAAAAACAGCTCGTGCCCCCGCTGAGCGCGGACGGCGGACCACATCCGCAGGCGGTAGACGGCATTTACGTCGCGGTGACCGACCAGGGCGGCGGCGTGCCCGCCGACGAGCAGCGCCGCGTGTTCCGGCGGCTCTACCGCGCGGATCACCCGCTGATTCAAGGGCTGGGCGATACGGGCGTCGGGCTGTCGATTGCGAAGGCGCTGGTCGAGGCGCACGGCGGCCAGATCTGGTTCGAGAGCGAGCCGGGCAAAGGCAGCACGTTCCAGTTTATTATCCCCCTGTCGCCTGAGACGATGGCGACAAAGGAGGCATAGGCCATGCAGCGCCGCCGTGACCGAGGCAGTGAGCTGATCGTCGCCATCGCCGCCATTGGAACGCTGGCGTTGGCGCTGACGTTTGGCGTGATCCTCACGTTGAGCAGCAGCAGCGACGACGACGAAAACAAAACGTCAACCGCCGTCGTGGAACAGATCGGGGGCGGCGTGACGCCCACCGCCGCCGCGCCCCTGACCTCGACGCCCGCGCTGACAGACACCGACACGCCGCAGCCGAGCGATACGCCCTCACCGGAACCGACGGACACGGCGCAGCCTACGGCGACGGATACCGCCGCGCCAACCGAGACGGATACGCCGGAACCGACCGCGACCGATACCGCTGTGCCCGCGACGGATACGCCGCAGCCAAGCGACACGCCGCGTCCAACCAATACCGCGACGGAAGAAGTCACGGCGGTGGCGCTGGCATCCAGCCCGACGCCGGAGCCGAGCGACACGGCACGCCCGACCAGCACGGAAGCGGATACCGACACGCCGGAACCCACCGCCACGGATACGGCGGCACCGAGTGATACGCCGCGTCCTACGGCGACGGAGACCCCAGCGCCAACTGAAACGGATACGCCGGAACCGACCGCGACCGACACCGCTGTGCCCGCGTCGGATACGCCGGAGCCCACGGATACAGCGCGCCCGACCGCCACCGCGACGGATACGGACACGCCCGAACCGACCGTGACGGACGCCGTCACGCCGCGTCCGAGCAGCACCGAAGCGGATACCGATACGCCGGAACCCACCGTCACAAACACGGCGGAACCCAGCGATACGCCGCGTCCCACGGATACAGATACACCGGAGCCGACTGTGACTGATACAGTCGCGCCGACGGATACGGCGACGCCAGAGCCAAGCGACACCGCCCGCCCAACCGCCACTGCCACGGATACGGATACACCGGAACCAACCGCTACGGATACGCCGGAGCCAACCAACACGGCGACGAATACGCCCACCGACACGCCGGAACCCACAGACACGGCGACGTTCACGCCCGAACCGACCGATACGCCGCGTCCGACGAATACGCCGACCCGCGTACCGAGCCTGACGCCCACGCCGACGGATACGAACACGCCCACGCCGACTGCCACGGATACCGCGACGGCCACTTACACGCCGTCGAACACACCGGGACCCTCGCCCACGCCGACAGCAACCGGCCCGACGCCGACGCTGACGTTTACACCCTACCCCACGCTGACGCCGAGCGTCACGCCTATCGGCGGCGAGCAGACGAGCACGCCCGCGCCCAGCGGCTGCGTGATCCCCGAAGGCTGGACGTCCTACACCATTCGGCGCGGCGACACGCTGTTCCAGCTCTCGCTGCGTTGGGGCGTCACCGTGGACGAGCTGGCAGAGGCGAACTGCTTGGAAGACCGCAACAACATCACCACCGGGCAGATCATCTACGCGCCGCCCGGCAGCAACGTCACGCCCGCGCCGATCACGCCGGGTCCGCTGACGCCGGGACCGCAAAACACCGCCACGCCGACGCGCATCGAGAACATGGTCAGCTTCGACTGCGGTAATCCCGACGCGACGATCACCAGTCCGGCAGCGGGCACAATCCTCAGCGGCACGGTGGCGATTTACGGCACGGCGACCGACCCGAACTTCCAGTTCTACCGGCTGCAAGTGTCCGGCTCCGGCACAAACGACGCAGACTTTGCGACGCTGAATTCGTTCTTCCAGCCGGTGATCAACGGGCAGCTTGGCACGGTTCCGACCGACGCGTTCGCGCCCGGCGACTACTGGCTGCGGCTGAGCGTGGTGGACAACAGCGGCCAGTACCGCCCGCAGTGCACGGTGCAGGTGCGGTTCGATTGAGGCAAAACAGCAGTCGATAGTCGTCAGTTTTTAGTTGTTAGTCAAGCAAGGCCAAAGCGAAAGCAGCGCCCAACGAAGTTTCGTAGGGGCGGGTCTGTGACCCGCCCTTTTTCGTCCATGTACGGTACACATTGGCGGGCGGAGCAAGCTCCGCCCCTACGGATCCCGGTCAGATTGAAGGCGAGCCGGAGGTAAAAGCCAGCCGGATTTTACTGCCCACGAAAAACGATCCGCTCACCACGACAAACTGGCTATCGCCCCACGCTCGCCTGCCAACCGCTTGCAGTTCACTCCCGCTGCGCTACACTTGGCGGGCATCACGACACGTCATTGCACAGGCGCACCGCGCGCCGTAGACCCTGAAACCAACGAGCATGGAGTCAGACTTATGCGCCAACCCTTTCGCTTTGCTGCGCTGCTCGGTGTGTTGATCGTCCTGGCCGGGAGCCTGCTCGCATCTGTGCTGATCGCGCCCGGCGGCGCGATGGCCGCGCTGCAAGCCACCGTCCCGCCGACGAACACGCCGCGCGCGACGATCCCGCCCACCAATACGCCGCGCGTCGCGCCGACCGACGCGGCGACCGTCGTGCCCACCTCGCCCGCGCTGCTGCCGACGCCGACGCTGTACTATCCCGACGTCGTGACGCACAGCGAGCAGGTCACGGCCATCCCCTCCCCGATGCCGCGTATGCGAGCCGTGGACGACAACGGCAGCGCCTATAACGTGCTCAACGTGCTGCTGCTGGGGCACGACGGGGACATCGTGCCGACCGATCCGAACTTCCACACCGACACGATGATCGTCGTCTCGGTCAACCGCGACACGAACACCGTGAGCATGCTCTCGCTGCCGCGCGACCTGTTCGTGTACATCCCCAACTTCGGCATGGGGCGGCTGAACCAGGCCTATGCGTACGGCGAAAGCATCGGCTGGACGGACGGCGGCTGGGGCATGCTGGCGCAGACGATTCTGTATAACTTCGGGATCGACGTGCACTATTACGCCATGATCGACTTCGAGGCGTTCGAGGAAATCATCGACACCATCGGCGGCGTTACCGTCGCGGTGGACTGCCCGATTCAGGACAAGTGGTGCACCGGAGCCGCCTGCGCGGACGGCGTCGCGGGCAACGAATCGGACGAGGACTACGAGCTGCGCACGCTGGACGTGGGCGTGTACGACATGGACGCCGACCTCGCGCTGTGGTATTCGCGCAGCCGCGCCAACACGATCGACTTCGACCGGGGCCGCCGCCAGCAGCAGATCCTGCGCGCGATCTGGGCCAAGGCGAAGGATCTGGGCATGATCACCCAACTGCCCGATCTGTGGGGCCAGATCACGTCGGTGGTGCAGACCAACTTCCCGCTGTCCGAAGCGCTGACGCTGGCGCCGCTGGCGCTGTCGATCCAGCCTAACGACATCGAGAATCATTTCTTCCGCAAGGGCGCGGAAACGGTCGCGTGGCAGCCGCCTTCGGGTCCGTATGCGGGCGCGTACGTGCAGCTACCGGGGCCAAACGGCGGGATGAACCTGCTGTTGGAAGACTTCGTGTCGCCGCCGACCACCAACCGCCTGCGCCTGGAAAACCCGGCGATCCAGGTGTACAACGGCACCAGTCACGAGAACTGGGACCTCGTCGCGCAGGACCGCCTGATCTGGGAAGGCTTCGCGCCGCTGGCGATGGGCCACCGCGACGGCAGCTATCCGCAGACGATCATCATCGACCACACCGGCAGCAGCAAGGGCAGCAGCATCAACGATCTGGTGAGCCTGCTCAACATCCTGCCGAACAACATCCAGCAGGACCCCGATCCGAACCGCACCGTGGACTTCGAGATCATCCTGGGCGACGATTACAACTCGTGCGTAGACCGCCAGTGGGTCGCGCCGAAGGAAACGGGCGGCTAAACCGGGCATTCGCCCCATCCGCTAACGCTCGATGATGAAGCCCCCGGAGAGTTCGGGGGCTTCACTTTTATGGGTCCGGCAGGTTTTTAGCGCACGGGCACGCTTACGCCACCACCGCCCGCGCGAAATGGATGTGCTCGATGGCGTGGTACCGATCGGCGCGGCCCCGGAAGTAACGCGCTTCGGTGGCCGCCGGGTCCAGGTTTTCGTCCAGGCGCAGGCCGAGGCGATCGAGGTCTGCGGCCAGCGCAGCCGGATCGAAACCGGTCTTCATCGGCTCCCCAAGCTGCACGGCCATGAACTGCATCAGTTGCACGCGCCGGGCGGTCTTTTCGGGGATAAACGCGTCCGTATCCATGTAGTCGAAGACCACCGTACTGCCCAGCGCGGCGATAGAGACGATGCTGCGCAGCGTGTCAACCACCACCGCGTGCGTCAGATAGTAGCTGACGCCCAACCAGCTAAAGAAGCTTAACTGGCGCGGGTCGAAGCCCGCATTCACGAGCGCGTCCGACAGGCTTTCGTGGGTGAAATCGAGCGGGATGTAGTGCAGGTTCGCCGGATCGTCCCAGCCCTGGCGGGCAATCCGCTCGCGCTTGATCGCCTGGGTCGCGGGATGGTCCACTTCGAAGATGTGCAGCCGGTCCACCAGATCGGGACGGCGGTACGCGAACGTATCAAAGCCCGCGCCGAGCAAAACGTACTGGCGCACGCCCCGCCCCAGGGCGTCTTGCAGGCTGTCTTCGGTATAGCGCGAGCGGCCCAGCGTGATCGCGCCCTGGCTCTGCACCACCCAGCCCAGCGCCGTCGCGGGATCGGGATTGGTGGCGGCCAGCTCAGGCTCGACGTATTGGAGCAGCCCGGCCCAGGTTTGATCCGTCTGGGCCAGATCTTCAGGCGTGAACAGCCCGGACGCGAGGAAGTCATCAAAGATAAGCGGCGACTCGTGCGTGGCGTGGTAGGCGCGCATGTAGGCCATGCCCATTGCGGACAGTCCGGCTTGTTTTTCGGTCATAGTGGAAGCTCCTCCTCATCGACTGGCGTGCGGCGGTTGATGCTGGCCCGGGTCAGGCTGCGGAGCGACAGTATAGCGGGGCGCAAACGGCGCGGCATGACACTTAATCTCCATTTACTGGCAGGTGGCGGTGTGATACTATGGAAGCAACAAACAAGACTGGGGCAGCACACTCATAAACCGGGCAGATTCCCGGCGCTTGCGCCCGTTATCGCTGGCCGAGATCCCCTGTGGAAGCGGGCGTGCAACGCCGGTTTCCTGAAGGGGTCGAATTTTGTAGGTCCCACGCCAAACACGGTGGCTGTATACCTTCCTCCCGATGGCCGCACAAGGGAGCAATCTCTGGAAATGCGTGCCGCTTTTCCACTCTGCGCGCCCGATCATGCGCTCTTGCTTGTCCTTGCAGCGGTCAGGTATAATCAACGTAATCGAACCGAACTAACCGGGCGGCTCCGCTGCCTTTAGCTTCGCTCAAAAACAACCTAACTCTTTGGGGAGATCGTCATGTCTGGTCATAACAAGTGGTCCACCATTAAGCGTAAGAAAGGCGCGGAAGACGCGAAGCGCGGCAAGATCTTCACGCGCATCACGCGCGAGATCATGATGGCGGCGCGGGAAGGCAGCCCCGACCCGGATTCGAACTCGGCGCTGCGGCTCGCGGTCGATAAGGCGCGCGCAGCCAATATGCCCAAGGACAACATCGAGCGCGCCATCGCCAAGGGCGCGGGCACAGGCGACGACGCCGTGCAGATGGAGTCCATCGTGTACGAGGGCTATGGGCCCGGCGGCACCGCGATCGTCATGGACGTGCTGACGGACAACAAAAACCGCACCCTCGCGGACATCAAGTACGTCTTCAACCGCAACAACGGCAACATGGCCGCCGCGGGATCGGTCCTCTGGCAGTTCGACCAGAAGGGCTACATCGCGGTCGGTGGTGACGGCGTGGACTACGACGAGCTGTTCCTGGCGGCGGCGGAAGTCGGCGCGGAGGACGTGCAGGGTGAAGACGAGGTGTACAACATCTACACCCCGCGTGAAGAACTCGCCCGCGTGGCAGGCGCCCTGCGCGAAGCCGGGTACAAGATCGAAGAAAGCGAACTCGTCTGGGTTCCCAAGAACGAAGTCGAGTTGGAAACGCAGCAGGCGATCCAGGTGATGAACCTGATCGAAAAGCTCGAAGACCTCGACGACGTGCAGTCCGTCTCGTCCAACCTGCGCATCACCGACGAGGTGGCCGCCGCCCTCGAAGCCGCCTAAGCAGGCGCGACTACGATTTGAACGTTTTTCCGGCGGGTTCCTATCCTGTAGTGACCCGCCGGTTTGTTTGATGCAGCGTGCGACTCCAGTTTCGCGCCGCGCGCAGGAAACGAGAAACGCTGATGTTTGTGCTGGGCATCGACCCCGGAACGGCAACAACGGGCTTCGGCTTCGTGCGCGAGCACGACGACGGCAGCCTGGAAGCGGTGCATTACGGCGTGATCACGACGCCCGCCAAAATGCCCATGCCAGACCGCCTGCATATGCTCTACAGCGAGATGTCGGACCTGATCGCCACCTACAAGCCGGAAGCCGCCGCGATCGAAACGCTGTTCTTCGGCAAAAACGTCACGACGGCGATCACCGTGGCCCAGGGACGCGGCGTGGTGCTGCTGGCGCTGGCGCAGGCCGGGCTGACGATCCGCGAGTACAAGCCCGCCGAAATCAAGCAGGCCATCGCGGGCTATGGCAACGCGGAAAAATCGCAGATGCAGGAAATGATCCGCCAGCTGCTCAATTTGGAGCAGATCCCGCGTCCCGACGACGCCGCCGACGGGCTGGGCGTGGCGATCACCGACCTGAACGCCAGCCGCTACGAGCGCATGGCGTGGGAATAAGCCATCCGTACCTGCAAGTAAGCTGATGAGCGCCTTCTACACACAGAGGATGCCCGCATGATCGACATTTTGACCGGCCAGGTGGCCGTTCTGGGCGACGATTACGTGGTGATGATGGTTGGCGGGGTCGGGCTGCGCGTCCACGTGCCCAAAACGATCTTCGATACCGTCAGCGGGCGCGGTCAGGCGATCACGCTGTTTACGCACCTCGTCGTGCGCGAGGACGCGCTGGTGCTGTACGGCTTCGCCGACGAAGAGGAGCGCAGCCTGTTCGAAACGCTGCTGACCGTCAGCGGCGTGGGACCGCGCCTTGCCGTGTCGATTTTGGGCGCGCTCTCGGTCGAGCACCTGCACAACGCGGTCGCGTCCGAAAGCCCCGAAGTGCTAACGCGCGTGCCGGGCATCGGCAAAAAGATGGCGCAGAAGCTGGTCTTCGAGCTGAAGGACAAGCTCAAGACGGATCTGCCAATCGGGCTGAGCGCCATCAGCGACGTGGATACGGACGTGCTGGCGACGCTGACCGCGCTCGGGTACAGCGTGGTCGAGGCGCAGTCGGCGCTGCAATCCATCCCCCGCGACGCGCCGCAGGACGTCGAAGAACGCGTGCGCATCGCCCTGGAATATTTTGCCTGATCGCCTCACCACTGCCGAGGACATCATGACCGACGAACCAACTCCCCGCGAGGCCCTGCTGGGCCGCCGGATCGACGTGCTGGACAAGGGCTGGATCGAGCTTCAGGACGTCATGGGCGACGATCTCGCCATCGTGAACGCGGCGCGCGTGTCGTTTCTGGGCGAGAGCAAGGGATCCGAGCGGGACAAAAAGCTGCTGTTTTACCTGATGCGCCACCGCCACACCTCGCCGTTCGAGCAGGTAGAGTTCCGGTTCCGCGTGCGCGCGCCGCTGGTGACGTGGTGGCAGTGGGTGCGCCACCGCACGTGGAGCATGAACGCGCAGTCGGGGCGGTACACGCCGTTCGTCGAGGACGATTTTTACGTGCCGGACGAGTGGCGGCTCCAGGCGCGGGACAACAAGCAGGCCAGCGACGGCGCGCTTTCCGCCGAGGACGGCGCGGCGCTGACCGAGACGCTTCTCGCACATTACCGGCGCGGATTCGAGCTGTATCAGGCGGCGCTGGATCAGGGCGTGGCGCGCGAACAGGCGCGGGTCTTCCTGCCCGGCTTCGCGGTGTATTATACGTGGGTGGTCAAGGTGGACGCGCACAACCTGATGCATTTCCTGCGGCTGCGCATGGCTCCCGACGCCCAGTACGAGATTCGTGTGTATGCGCAGGCGATCTACGATCATTTCTTCAAGCCCGCCTTGCCCTGGACGGCGGAAGCCTTCGAAACGTACATTCTGCCGGATCTGGGGCCGATCAAACCGGAAGGATAGCGGGCGAGTGTCGTAGAGACACCTCATCCCCGGCCCCTCTCCAAGAAAGTTGGAGAGGGGAGAAACCCGTGTTCTGTACGGGTAGTTTCACCGTATGGGCGGGGCATGCCGCGCCCGCTGTGCGCAAAACCGGGTGGGGCAAGCCCTACCCCTACGAATGCAGAATCACCTACCGCTGCTGCACTGGATTTGCAGAGACAAAAAAACGGGCGGGTTTCTAACCCGCCCTACACAAGCTGCCATTTTGAACGCCAGAGCGACGGTGACGCTTTGGCTGACCACGAGCGTCGCCCTACAGGATGTACCCCTGCGCCAAGCCGATCAGGATCAGCATGACGAGGATGAACAGTCCGGCCACGCCCAACGAGACATACAGCACTGCCGCCGCATTCGCGCGCCACGGCACGGTCGGATTACCGTCAAAACCCACGAGCGCCCACCAGCCCAGGATGTAGAACGCCACACCGACTGCCACCGCAACCAGCGCCGGAGTCGTGCCGCTGTCCGACATGTCATTCAGCAGCACGCGATCCACAAACACCGATACCACCGCGGTCAATACCAGCGTGATGACGAAGCTCAACACGATACGTGCCGTCCGTGGAAGACGGTCCAACCGCATCGCCCACACTTCAATTCGAGATGGTGACACCATCCTGTCTGCCCGCGACATTACTCCTCCTCGCGCTGGTCCCCGCGCATCAGTCAGGACTCCTGCTACTCTGGATGATAAGAATTGATCATTCCCGTTGCGGCCCGTTCAAAGTAGGCCAGCATCGCACTCCGCGCCGGGTCGGCAATTGCCGCCTCATCGAGCGCGGCCTGCATATGCCGCATCCACACATCGCGCGCCGCCTGATCAATCCTAAACGGAAGATGCCGCGCGCGCAAGCGGGGGTGTCCTCGCTCATCCGAGTAGGTGGATGGCCCGCCGAACAACTGGATCAGAAACAGGCGCAGCCGCCGCGCCGCCGCCGTCAGGTCCTCTTCGGGATACATCGGGCGCAGCACCGGGTCGGTTGCCACGCGGCGGTAAAAGGCATCGATCAGGCGCTCGAAGGCGTCGGGGCCAATCTGGTCGTAGACACTCGGTTCCGTGCTGTTCATGCCGGCACATCGCTCCCAGTTGAGAATCATTGTCAAAAACCGAGGGCTATTATACTATCTGAGCGGGCGATCATCACCGCGCCCCTTCATTTACCCTGTTTGCAACCGTCACAACCGGGATCGCCATGCCACTCGCCGACGTTTTGGTGCGTTTGTTCGTCGCTTTGTTCGGCATCGCCATCAGCCTCGGCGCGGGGTTTTCGGCGGTGCGCACCTTCGTGCTGCCGCGCAGCACGCGCGACCCGATCATGCGCTTCGTGTTCGTGAGGCTCTACAGCCTGTTTTACGCTGCCGAGCGGCGCGTGACCTCGTACGAGTGGCGCGACCGCATCGCCGCCATGTACGCGCCGATCGGCCTGCTGGCGCTCCCGGCGATCTGGATCGCGCTGATCACGGTCGGGTACACGTGCGTGTACTGGGCCATCGGCGTGCGCCCGATTTACGACGCCTTCACGCTCAGCGGATCGTCGCTGCTGACGCTGGGCTTCGAACGCGCGGACGGCTTCGGCGTGATGGCGATCTCCTTTTCCGAGGCGACGGTCGGGTTGATGCAGATCGCGCTGATTATTTCGTACCTGCCGACGATGTACAGCGCGTTTTCCAAGCGCGAGGAAAACGTCTCGCTGCTGACGGTGCGCGCCGGGTCACCGCCGACCGCGCTGGAGCTGCTGCTGCGCTACAACCGCATCCACGGCATAGAACAGCTCAACGCCGTGTGGCCGACCTGGGAAGTGTGGTTCGCGGATCTTGAGGAGAGCCACAGCTCGCTCGCGCCGCTGATGTTCTTCCGCTCGCCCAGCGCAGATCGGTCGTGGATCACGGCGGCGGGCACGATCCTCGACGCGGCCTCGCTCTATTCCTCGACGCTCGACCTGCCGCCCAACCCGCGCGCGGACCTGTGCATCCGCGCGGGCTATATCGCGCTGCGCACGATCGCGGACTTCTTCGAGATCAAGTACAACCCCGCGCCCAACCCCGGAGACCCGATCAGCATCCGGCGCGAGGAGTTCGATCAGGTGTACGACGAACTGGCCGCCTCGCTGCTGCCGGTGCGCCCCGACCGTGAGGCGGCATGGCGCAACTATGCGGGCTGGCGCGTCAATTACGACACGGCGCTGCTGGGATTGGCCGAGCGGCTTCAGGCTCCGTATGCGCCGTGGACCTCCGATCGGGGCGTGGCAGACGGGCTGTTTCCGTCGCGTGCAAAAATCGATCCCACGCTCGAATAAGGCTACAATCGGGCGACCGCTATTCGCTTCACATCGCCCGAAAGGTCCGCTTTGAACGAACGTCCCACCGTAACCATCTACACCGATGGCGGCAGCCGTCCCAACCCCGGCCCCGGCGGCTGGGGCGCCCTGCTCATCGCCGCCAACGGCACGCAAAAAGAACTCAGCGGCGCCGAACCCGACACCACCAACAACCGCATGGAACTCACCGCCGCAATCGAAGCCCTGCGCGCGCTGAAGCAGCCGTGCGTCGTCGATCTGCACACCGACTCCCAATACCTCAAGCGCGGCATCACCGAGTGGATCGACGACTGGGTCGCCAAAAACTGGCGCGCCGACGGCAAAAAGCCCGTGCAGAACAAGGAACTGTGGCAGGCGCTCTATGCCGAGACGCAGCGCCACGACATCCGCTGGCAGTGGGTGAAGGGCCACGCCGGGAACGCGCATAACGAGCACGTGGACCGGCTGGCGACTGCCGCGCGCGAACAGATGGTGCGCGCGTCCGGCGGGCAGCCCGCCCTGCCCCCGGTGGACGTCGAGATCGCGCTGCGCGTGTCCGTGCCCAAAACCGGCGGACGCGGCGGCTACGCGATCCGGGTCAGCCCCACCGCCGACGACGTCGAGCCGCGCGTGCTGACCGGCAGCGAAGACGCGACCAACAGCTACCGACTGGAGCTGGTCGCCGCGCTGGACGCGCTGCGCAGTACGGACGCGGGCACGGTCGTGCGCGTCTTCTGCCCCAGCGACACATTGCAGCGCGGTATGACGCAGTGGGTGCGCGGCTGGCAGCGTAGCGGCTGGCGCACGAAGGAAGGCCAGCCCGTCAAGCACCAGGACTTGTGGCAGGCGCTCGTCAGCGAGGCACAGCAGCGCACCGTGGACTGGGCGCGCGAGCAGGATGCGCCGCCGGTCGCGGAAGGACTGGCGCAGCTTGCAGGCGACATCGCCCGGCAGACGTGACCGACCAGAGTCTATCCAGGGATGCTTGAGGTATAATTGGAGTCTCTACTGTTGGACGGACGGAGCGGCCCTCCGCGTACCGCCAGTAAGGATCGACGATGTCGCAGGTAACAACGATTTCGGCCCCTACGCCTAGCAATGGCGAACGCGTCCGGCGCGTGCTGTGGATCGTGCTCGTGCTGAACGTCGTCGTGGCGGGGGCCAAGCTGGTCACCGGTCTGATGACCGGCGCGGTGGCGATGATCGCGGACGGGTTCCACTCGTCCATGGACGCATCGTCCAACATCGTCGGGCTGGTCGGGACTAAGCTCGCCGCACAGCCACCGGACGAAGATCACCCCTACGGCCACCGCCGCTTCGAGACGCTCGCCACGCTCGCCATCGGCGGACTGCTGCTGGTCGCCGCGTGGGAGATCCTGCAAACCATGCTCGACCGCCTGCTCAACGGCGGCGAGCCTGACGTCACAGCAGCCAGCTTCGGCATCATGATCGGCACGATGGTCATTAACCTGGGTGTCACGATCTACGAACGGCGGCGCGGGCACGAGCTGCACTCGGACATTTTGCTGGCCGACGCGGCGCACACGTCCAGCGACTTTTTCGTGTCGCTCTCGGTGATCATCAGCCTGGGGCTGTCGTCGCTGGGCCTCGCGTGGTCGGACATCGCCATCGCCATGCTGATCGTGTTCGTCATCGGGCGCGCGGGGCTGGGCATCATCCGCCAGACGAGCAACATCCTGGCGGACCAGCAAACGCTCGATCCGCACGCGGTGCAGGAGGCGATTCAGGACGTGCCCGGCCTGGACGAGATCGTGCGGGTGCGCAGCCGCGGCCCTGCCGACGCGATCCATGTGGACGTGGACGCGAGCATTCAGCCCGCCGTCACGACCGACCATGCTTACGCGATCACCAAAACCGTGCGCGAGCGGCTGACCGCCGCGTATCCGCAGGTCGAAGAGGTGCAGGTCAACTTCGTGCCGCAAAAATCGCCCACGCTCGATTACGGGCTGGAGACGCGCGCCATCGCGGACGGTCTGGGGCTGCGCGTGCACGAGGTGATCCCGGTCCCCGCGCAGGACGGCGTCGTGCTGGAAATGCACGTCGAGGTGCGCCCTGGCCTGACCCTGGGCGAAGCGCACCGGCAGGCCAGCGAACTGGAACGGCGGCTGGTCAAGCGTATTCCCGGCGTGCGCGAGGTCGTGACGCACATCGAGCCCAGCAGCGACCAGGGCGCGCCGATCAGCCAGTCGCACATGGCGCTGGAACTGCGCGATCGCTCGGTGGAAATCGCGCAGAGGCTGTACCCCGACGCCGAATGGTGCGATTCGTCGGTCCGGCTGGCGCTGGGTGGGTATGCGCTGACGCTGTGCTGCCGCCTGCCCGGCTCGATGAGCGTCGAGGAAGCGCACGGCATCGCGGAGCACGTCGAGGCGGTGATCCGCACCGAGCTGCCGTTGGTCCAGCGCATCACGATTCACACCGAGCCGATCGAAGAGACCGAACCGGTCCTGAACAGCCTGCCCTGAGCGGCCCGCCTGCCCCGCGTCACTGTACAAGTGGCACAGAGGCGCGCGTTGACGGGGCCGACCGCCTGCCGCTATAATGACGATGCGACGCCCGGCGAGCGTCGCGTTTTGTGTGTGCGCTGTGCCCGATCAGGAGATGCCGCACGTGGCTCCTACTCAAACTCAACACCATTACCCTTACGACCTGTCCGTTGTGCTGCCGGTGTACAACGAGGTCGATAATATCGGATTGGTCCACGACGAACTGGCCGACGTTCTCGGCGGTCTGGACCTGCGTTACGAGATCATTTACGTGGACGACGGCAGCCGCGACGGGACGACGGCGCGCATCATCGAGCTGTGCGAAGCCCACCCGGACGTGGTGCGCGGCGTGCTGCTGCGGCGCAACTTCGGCCAGACTGCCGCGATCCAGGCGGGCATCGACCACGCCAACGGCGCGGTGATCGCGCTGATGGACGCCGACCTGCAAAACGATCCGCACGACATTCCCCTGATGCTGGATCAGATGGACACCGAGGGTTACGACCTCGTCAGCGGCTGGCGCAAGAACCGCCAGGACAAAGCGCTCTCGCGCAAGCTGCCCTCGCACATCGCCAACGGCCTGATCGCGCGCGTGACGGGCGTGCACCTGCACGACTACGGCTGCACGCTGAAGACGTACCGCCGCGAGGTGCTCGATCACGTCCGGCTGTACGGCGAAATGCACCGCTTCATCCCCGTGCTGGCGAACGCGGCAGGCGCGCGCATCGTGGAGCGCGTGGTCAACCACCGCGCCCGCATTCACGGCAAGTCGAAGTACGGGCTGTGGCGTACGATCAAGGTCGTGCTGGACCTGATGACGGTCAAGTTCCTGACCAGCTACAACACGCGCCCGATGTACATCTTCGGCGGCGCGGGCTTCATCCTGAGCATGTTCAGCGGCCTGAGCGTGCTGGTGATGCTGTTGAGCGGGATCTTCGCCGGGGACATTCTGTGGAACTCGCCCTGGCCGATCTTCGCGGGGATCTTCGCAGCGCTGGCGGGTCAGTCGATCCTGATGGGGCTGATGATGGAAATGCTGATGCGCACCTATTACGAGTCGCAGGGCAAAGGCCCGTACGCGATCCGGCAGGTGATCAACGCGCACAAGCACGTCGCCACGCCCGTTGTGGAGACGATGATCGACGCGGCGGGGTAAAAACGCTAACCACGAATTACGCTGTAGGGGCGGGTCTGTGACCCGCCCAAAATTTATTTTATGTAGTCTATCACTAACGACACAATACTCGTGATAATTGGAGCCAGCGCTGTAATACTGAAACGCCTACGGAGTTGAGTACTGTACGGCCAAGTCGGGAAAACATCATCCATTAAGGCCCGTAGTTCACGAACGGATTGAATTTGTTGTTTTCTTCGTTCAAGGATCTTGCCACCTTTGTCTATTGATCCAACAGTCTCCAGTAATTCATCATTGAAATGAAATGATATAGAATTGAGCAGCTTCTCTTTTTGGCGCTCCATTGCTTTATGCCCTAACCAGAGCGGAAAAAACAATATTGTAGGGGTAATTAAGATGTACACACACCAAGCCAATGCCCAAACCGGATCCCATAAAATAGCTGTTCCTTCTAATACTGGAACTACAATGCTCCAAACACTTATAAACATTCCGATAATCACTCCTAAAAAAGCAAATTCAAAATAATAACTTCCAATAAATCCTAATCCCCCAGCATTGTCCGCATTCAATATGTCTATTTTCAAGTGAAATCTTTCCAAGAATTCCGCTAATAAAAAAATTACTGAGATCTCTCGTAGCAATGAAATATAGAACATATAATAGGTTAGGGAACCGAATCCAAGTGAATAAACCATATGAGCTGGATAATGGTAATAGGGAGGAGGATTTTTACTCCAGATACCAAAAACCATTATAGGTACGGAAATTAAAGTCAGACTAACTGCAATACGGGATGTCCATCGTGTTGAAATTCTTCGTCTTGTCTTGTTCAGAAATCGCACAAACTCTCTGGTATCTTGCTGAAGCGCGACACCTTGAAGTTGCAAAAACAAGGTCGGTATTCTTTTAAAAGATAAAGCATAGTAACACCAGACAATGGGAACGAGTAGAAAATCCCACATCAGATCCCCAATTTGAACAGCGGGTGTTCTAGGATACTTCTCTACAAATATAACGAACAATTCCTTAAGTACAGTGATGGCCAAAAAGGTTACTAGAAGAGTTCCAACTCCGAGTCGAAATATATGGAATAGAAGCCGTCCAACAAAATCATGTCGTACCATTACGGGCCAAGTACGAAGAAGCAAGTCACTATTTGAGGATCCAAGTAATTTCTTAATGTCTCGCCATAAGTTCTTGCAAAAGATATGTGTTCTCAACTTCTTATAATGGAGATTAGCCCGACCAGCTTCTATTAAATTTGATATATATATATATATTCTCATATGTTCTTTTTCTGTCCATATCAGCTTGCATTTAAACAAGTATAATTACATTAAGATATATTATCAATATAACCGACTAAACAATACTACACCGGCTCGTAGGGCACGCGCAGGGTCGCGCATAGCGACTCGGCTTCGCGCTCGGTCAGCACGCGGTAGGACGGGCGATACGCCTCGTTGTACGCGGGCGAGTGGTGCACGGCAGGCCACTGCTCCTCCACGCGGGCGCGTCCGAACAGCGTCAGCTCGCGCAGCGGGAACTGCCCCGCCAGCGGGCCGTCGGGCTGGCAGCGCCGCGCGAAAACGTCCCACCACGCGGCCATCTGCGCCGGATCGCCGGTCACCTGTTCGGCGGAGCGCACCATCGCGTCCAGCAGCTTTTTGATCTCGCCGCCCACCGAGATGTAGGGGCGCAGATGCAGCCGCACGATCGCCCCGGTGGGATGCACGTGCTCGACCAGCGCCTCGTCGCCGGGCTGGCCCGCCACCCCAAAATCGTGTTCCAGCCACTCACGCGCGGTCTTCTTATTGGACACGAGATGGCCGGGGCCAAACGTGCCCTGGTGCAGCAGCTTGTAGACATCCGCGATTTCCATCACCGGATACCGCGCCATGTGAATATCCAGCAGGCTGATGAGCCGGTCGTCGTCCATAGGGTCAACATCCTTCCGTTGAGTTCGCGCGCCGGGCGGTCCACAAAAAAGGCCCCGGAGTTATTACACGCCCAGGGCCTTGCATACTCACGGC
>NZ_DAISHJ010000030.1:40832-49066 GCF_036822615.1 Aggregatilinea sp.
ATGTTCAGCGGGATGGTCGTAGCCGTCGCCAGGAGCTGCACGCTCACACGCGCCGCCACCTGCTCCGAGACCGCACGGAACGCCATTGCCGCTTCCGAGTCCGGCTCGGACGCCACGACCGGCTTGCCGCTGTCGCCACCCACGCGCACGGCGGGGATCATCGGCACGCGGCCCAGGAACGCAACGTTACGCTCCTGCGCGAAGGTCTCGCCGCCGCCCTCACCGAACATTTCGCCCGCCATATTCTCGACCACGCCGAGAATCGGGACGTTCAGCTTCTCGAACATCGCCAGACCGCGCCGCGCGTCGTCGATCGCCACGCTCTGCGGCTGCGTCACGATGATCGCGCCGGTCAGCGGGACGGACTGCGCCAGACTGAGCTGCGCGTCACCCGTGCCGGGCGGCAGGTCCACAACCATGTAATCCAGCTCGCCCCACGCCACGTCCGTGAAGAACTGGCGGATCGCGCCGTGCAGCATCGGGCCGCGCCAGATGACGGGCGTGTTCGGGTCGGCCAGGAAGCCCATGCTCATGACCTTCAGCCCGAACGCCTCGAACGGCACAAGCTTCTGATCGGGCGTCAGGAACGGCTGCTTGAAGCCCAGCCCCACCATCTTGGGGATGTTCGGGCCGAGGATGTCCGCGTCCATCAGGCCGACGCGCGCGCCGCTCTGCGCCAGCGCCACGGCCAGATTGACCGAGACGGTGCTCTTGCCAACGCCGCCCTTGCCGCTGCTGACCGCGATCACGCTGCGCAGAGGTGTTTCGATCTGCCCGAAGATGCGGCCATCGGTCGGGACGTTGGAATCCCACTTGATCGCCAGATCCTTGATACCCGGCACGCGCAGAACCGCCGCGCGGGCGCGGTCGTAGATCACGTCCTTCAGCGGGCACGCGGGCGTCGTCAGGACAACCGCGAACTTCGCCACGCCGTCCTCCACGGTCAGATCGCGCACCATGTTCAGCGACACGATGTCACGGTGCAGTTCCGGCTCGATCACGGTCGCCAGGGCCGCCATCACCTGATCTTGTATTGATTGGTTACTCACTAATCCCTCTTTCTGTCTAACAAACCAGCCGTGCGTCGCGTCCGAAAACAATGCTGCGCGGCGTCTCGACGCCAGTACGCTAGATTATACCTTAAGGTTGATCCGCATCTGGGATATTAACGGATTTCTGATGGCAGGCGGCGCGAACCGCAACTTGTGACAGGGCGCATCACAAAAACGGGCGGAGCAAGCTCCGCCCCTACCAAAATCGCATCGATGGCTGATGCCTGCCCGATCGCTAGCTGCCGCTCTTGGCTTCCTTGGCGCGGGCCTTGAGCACGTCTTTGTGCTCCCAACCGCCGCGCGCTTCGGCTTCCTTTTCGGCCACGGTGGGCGCGATGGACTGCCAATAGCGAAACTCCTTCGACAGGCGCGCCTTGTCGAAGATGTGGTTGCCGGTGCGATCGTAGCTCGCCAACTCGTAGTCGTGGTCCATCTTGATCGCATCGAACGGGCAGAACTCCGCGCACAGGCCACAGTTCATGCAGATGTCGATGTCGATGTGGAAGTCTTCCGGCTCCGGCTTGGGGCGGCCCGTTTCGGGGTCGGTCCCGCGCACGATCCAGATGCACTGCGGCGGGCACACCTTCGCGCAGATGCCGCAACTCGTGCACCAGTCGTGGCCGGGACGATCGGGATGGTCGTAATTTTCGACGACCAGGAACGGAATGAAGCGGAAGCGCTCCGGCACGGCGATCTTCTCGTCAGGATACTCGACGGTGAACACGCCGCGCTGTTCCATGCCCTGCCGGGAGGGGAATGCTTCAGTGGGCACGTGCCGCTTGAAGCCCCACTTCACATCTTCCACATAGGTATTTACAAAGTGATTCAGCGTGATCCACATGCCACGCCAGATGCCAGTTCCGTACATGAGTCTCTAAGCTCCTTACGCGCCCGCGCGGATACCGCCCGGACGCGCTAGCGATCCACCTCGCCCAGCAGGATGTCGATGCTGCCCAGGATCGCCACGACGTCCGCGACCTTGTGGCCCAGGCACATGCGCTCCAGCGCCGTCAGGTTGATGAAGCTGGGGGCGCGGACGTGATAGCGCCACGGATTCTGGCCGCCGTCGGAAATGACGTAGTAGCCCAGCTCGCCCTTGGGATTCTCCACGCGACCATACGATTCCCCGGCGGGGATACGCGGGCTGTACATCCCGCCGCGCCCGGAGAAGAACGGCTCGCCTTCGGTTGCCTTGAGGATGTTATAGACCTGCTGCAAAATGCGCAGGCTCTGGCGCATCTCGTCCAGCCGCACGAGGTAGCGGTCGTACACGTCGCCGTGATAGCGCACCGCCACGTCAAATTCCAGCTCGGGATAGATGCTGTACGGCTCAGCGCGGCGCACGTCGTAGGGCACGCCGCTGGCGCGCAGCACCGGGCCCGCCGCGCTGTACGCGATCGCGTCTTCGCGGGTGAGCGTGCCGACGCCGATGCAGCGGTTGGTCACGATCTCGTTGGTGGTGAGATATTCGTCGAACTGGTCCACCGCACGCGGCAGGCGCTCGAAAATCATCTCCCACAGGTATTCCATCGTGTTGAAGTCGCGCACGCGGTCGTTGATCAGGCTCGCTTCGCTGCGCAGACGCTCCGGCAGGTCGTTCGCCACGCCACCGAAGCGCAGGTAGTTGCACATCATGCGGCTGCCCGTGGTCGCCTCGAAGAAGTCGAGCACCAGCTCGCGCTCCTCGACGGCGAACATCATAGGCGTGAAGAACGCGCCGAGGTCGTTCATCAGGAAGCCGACCGACCAGAAATGACTGACCAGCCGGGTCAGTTCCGCCATCAGCACGCGGATCGCTTCCGCGCGGCGGGTCGGCGGGCTGTAGCGCGCGCCGAGGGCCATCAGCTTCTCGACGCCCATCGCGTAGCCGAAATTGTTCGACAGGCTGGTCAGGTAGTCCAGGCGGTCGGTGAACGGCATGTTCTGAATGAACGTGTTGCGCTCGCCGATCTTTTCGTGGTTGCGGTGCAGGTACCCCATCACCGGCTCCAGCCGCTCGATGGTCTCGCCGTTGAGCTTGACCATCATGCGGAAGACGCCGTGCGTGCTGGGATGCTGCGGCCCCATGCTGACGATCAGCCGGTCAGAGTTCAGATCGCGCTGCACGTCCATATCGCCGGGGATCGGTTCCTCGAACCATTCCTCGGCGGGCGGCTGGTAGCCTTCGAGCGTGAAGCCGGGCGGATACTGTACGTTGCGCCCGTAGGGGTTGTGCTCTTCGGCGCGCCACACCTGACCGTCGGGCCAGCGGCTGTCAAAGGGTTTATTTTCCTGCTCGAAATAAGGCTCTTTCCAGTCCTTGCGCAGCGGGTGACCTGCGAAGCCTTCCCACAGCAGGATACGCTTGAGGTTGGGGTGTCCCTCGAAGCGGATCCCCATCAGATCCCACGCTTCGCGCTCCTGGAAGTCCGCGCCCGGCCACACCGGGCACAGGCTCGGCAGCACGGCGTTTTCACGCGGGGTCTGCGCCTTGAAGACCAGCGGCGGGCCGCCAGCCGTGCGGTAGGCGTGATAGACCATCTCCAGGTGATCGCCCTTGTCCAGATAATCGACCGCCGTCGCACTGGACAGGTAATCGTAGCCCAGGTCGTCGCGCACGGCGCGCGCCACATCCAGCAAGCGCGCCGGATCGACCAGCAGGCCGTCGTACCCTTCCCGCTCATCGCGGCGAATCGCATCCCCGAAGCGCGCTTCCAGATGGCTCAGCGCATCGTCGGTCGGGCTGGCGTGTTCCACCACGGGGGCTTGTTCGCTCATAACAACTCCTTACGTTCGCGGACCTCGATTGGCCCGCACAGGAAGATTTACGCCTCGGCGCCGGAAACAGAGTCTTCAGCCGTCGCGCTCATCTCCGCCTGCTGCTTCATCAAATACGCCTGTCGCGGATCGAGGATATCGGGACCAAGCACCGGCACGGGCACCGCATCATACGTGCCGCGACCGTACCACGGCACGCTGTTGGGGTTCGCCAGCGACTGGCCGTCGATCTTCTTTTGCAGCATCAAAAAGCCGTGCATCAACGCCTGGGGAGTGGGAGGGCAGCCGGGCACGTAGACATCCACCGGGATGTACTGGTCGATGCCGCTGACCACGCTGTAGCCTTCCTTGAACGGACCACCGCCGGACGCGCACGCGCCCATCGCCAGCACGTACTTCGGCTCGGCCATCTGGTTGTACAGACGCACGATGGGGACCACCATTTTCTTGGTGACCGTGCCGCTGACGATCATCAGGTCGGCCTGACGCGGGCTGGCGCGAATGACTTCCATACCAAAGCGCGCCTGGTCGAAGCGGCTGGACGCCGTGCAGATCATTTCGATCGCGCAGCAGGCCAAGCCGAACGCCATAGGCCACACCGAGCTGCGCCGCCCCCAGTTGTAGATGGCGGTCATCAGCTTGTTGAACGTGGTCACGGCCACCGTGTTGCGGATCGACTCCGGCACGGGCGCGTCAGGGTTGTGGAGTTCCTGCAAAAAATCATTCGGGGTCATGACGCCTCGCTTTGCTCTTCATACCATTCCCGTAAAATCTCGGTCAATAGCGCGTCGTGAGCCAGGATCGGATCGTCGGCAAAACCGGGCAGCGCGACGATCCAGTCAAACAACTGCTGAAGCCCCAACTCATCCAAATCGGCGTGCGGATGGTGCTCCATCAGGCTCAGCACGATTTCGTAAGAAGCCTCCCAATACAAAGGCTTGGGATCGTCGTCTTCATCCATAGGACGGCACGGCGCTAATCATACCAAAGAATACCGCACACGGATATTCCAAGTAAGGACAGATGGCGCATTTAAAGGGGCGTATTCACATACGCCCCTTCCGGTCATTCGATCCGTCAGTTCGCCGCCTCAGTCGCTTCGGCGGTTGGAACCACGGCCTCAATCGTGATTTCGGCAGTGGCCTCCGCCGTCGATTCGGCAGCGGGTGCTTCCAGCTCGGCCAGCTCGCTCATGTGGTCATCGAGCCACGTGCGGTAACTGTCGTACACCGCCGTGTTCGATTCACCGCGCTGCATATAGGTGATCACCAGCAGCCAGCCATCGTCGCGCGAGAACAGCGCGATTTCCTGATCCACCCCGGGATACGACTGGTCGCCGACCATCTGCGGCGCGATCACCACGCGCAGCGCAGCGCCCGGCTCTCCGGCGACTTCGGTATCGTTCGGCCCCACGTAGGCGTCGTCGTCCACAACCAGCCCGGCATCCGCCAACTGAACCTCGTGGCCTTCACGCAGCAGTTGGAGGATCGCCAGCGGCTGTTCGGCGGGATCTTCGGGCAGCGCAGCGTACTGCTCGGGGTCCACCAGTTGATCGGCGGTCACGAGCGTGTAGCTGATCTGGGCCGTAATGGACGGGTCTGCCGCATACATCAGCGCGCCGTCCGCGACTTCGAACCAATCCCCGGTCACTTCCTCGGTGGCGCTGGCGTCCTGCGTCATCGCCGCGTCAGGCTCGGCGGTGGCGGCGGGTTCCTCGGTCGCCTCAGGCAAAAGCGCGACTTCGGTCGCAACAGGCTCCGGCTCGGCAGTGACGGCCACATCGGGCGCTTCGGTCCCTACCGGCGCGGCTTCTTCCGTGGCGGCAGGCGCTTCGGCGGTGACTTCCAGCGCAGGCTCGGTCGCTTCGGCGGTCGGCGCGGCTGCCGGCGCGACAAGGTCCGCTGCGTGGGCCGACATCCATGCCAGGAAGTCATCGTAAGCCACCGGGTTTGACTCGCCGTTAAAAATATACTGGAAGATCCCCAGGCGTTCGGGCGTGCCCGCAAAGGCCAGGGCCAGATCTCGACCGGCGAACGCCCCGGTAGCGACTTCCTGCGGCGGCAGCGTGACATGGAACAGCGCCACGGGCGTATCGCCAACGCGCGTGATCGCGGGCGGCTCGTCAAGGCTGAACGTCAAATCGCTGCTGGTCGCGCTGTCCTTCAGCGCGTCGTAAATCGACTGGGCCAGATCGAGCACCGGGTATGCGGCGTCCTCGGCGGGCGTGTCCACACCGAACTGCGCCACCATGCCATCGAGCGTATCGACGAGGTAAACCGCCTGCACATCGAGGGTGGGATCGGCCATGTAGGTCAGCGTACCATCCTGCGTCTCGACCCAGTTATCCGCCGTGCCGCTGCTGGCCGCAGCCGGTGCAGCGGTGGGGCTGACGGTAGGAGTGGGCTTGATCGCGTCGGTCGATACCCCGGCTTCTCCCACGAGAACATAGACAAAGCCCATTACGAGCAGCAGCACGATCAGGGCAGCAACTTGCGGGCGTACCTTCATGCGAACAAGCTCCTCTCAGAGCGTCACCAAACAACACCACTCAAGCGTTCTAAGTGTAGCCAGTTCTGGCCGAGCTTTCAACCGCGAGCACGGCGCGGCCCAAAAAGCCGGAAGATTATCGCAGAGATGTGCCCTTTGTCCCAAAAGCGCCTGTCGCATGTCATTTGACATAAGTCAGATCCGCATATAAGATTTATTAAATTTATAAACAATATGGTAAATGTGGTAAAGCGAGTCCCTGACATGCAACAGACCAGACGACATATCCTGGAAATACTCAAGGAACGGAAAGAAGCAACCATCGACGAAATCGTCGCGGATCTCAGCTCGCGTATCGGGAAAATCACGGCGGTGACCGTACGCCACCACCTTGAAATCCTGCGCGGCGATGGATTGGTTGCTGCCCCTGCCGTTCGCCGCCGGAGCGCGCCGGGCCGTCCGCAGTACGTGTATGCGCTGACCGACCGTGCCGCCGACCATTTCCCCAACAACTACCAGGGTCTGGCGACGGGTCTGCTCACGCAGATTAAAGAGCAGCTTCCGCCCAGCCAGCTTAACAAGATCCTGGAAGGCGTCGCCGGGCAGATGACGGAGAGCGCCTCCGTGCCGGATGCCCCCCTGGAAGTGCGCCTCGATCACGCGGTGCAGTACATGAACGAGCACGGTTATACCGCCGCGTGGCGCAAATCGGACGAGGGGCTGGTGCTGCAAATCTCCAACTGCCCGTACGAGCAGGTTTCGTGCAACAATCCCGAGCTGTGCCGCATGGACGAAAATCTGGTGCGCGGCCTGACCGGCGTGCGCCCGCAGCGCATGAGCTGGCAGCTTCAAGGGCACGACTCATGCACGTATCTAATGCGTGAGGACGGCTCCCGCGAGCAGCCCGCTTAACGGCACCATCTCGCAGCATCACACAGCCCGGTCAGCGTTCTGGCCGGGCTTTTTTATGGTTACGCCGCTTCTTGTCTGCGCGCCAGCGGACACGCTACAATGGGCGGCATGGGTCAGAACAAACAGACAGCGCCGCCCGGTGCGCCCCACAACCGGCGGCTGCCACTTGTACTGATAGTCGTGGGGGCCATCACCTGGATCGTCGCCGCTGCGGTCGTGATCAACGCGGCGCGGCAGTCCGATTCCACGCGCGAGGCGTCACCGACCGTCGTCGTGCAGCGGCCCACGCTGGCCGCCAGCACCGCGACGCCGTCCGATACGCCAACCGCCACCATCACACCCTCCCCCACACCAACCGCAACCGCCACTCATACGCCCGCGCCGACGGAGACGCCTACCAGCGCCCCGACCGCCACGGCAACCGACACGCCGGTCGAGGCCGCGCAGGCGATCACGCCAACGAGCGCGGAAGCTGTCGGAGCGCCGGATGATGTCGCGGGGCAAAGCGCCGCGCCCGCCGAGGTACGCGCGGATGCGCCGGACGCCGCGCAAACCCAGGCCGCACCCGACGCGCTCGCCTGCGCGATCCCCGACGGGTGGCAGCCGCACACCGTGCAGCAGGACGACACACTGTTCGAGTTCGTGCTGATCGTGGCACAAGCGGGCGTCACCACCAGCGTGGACGAGCTGGTCGCAGGCAACTGCCTGACGGACCGCCTGATCGTGGTGGGACAGGTGCTCTATTTGCCGCCCGGATTGTTCCCGACGCCCCTGCCCCCGCCAACCGATCCGCCCACGCCCGACGCTGCCGGGACGCAGGCCGCGTGCACCCGCCCGGAAGGGTGGCAGCCGTACACCGTGCAGCAGGACGATACGCTGTTTGCGTTCGTGCTGGGCACGCGCGAGGCCGGACAGGGCGAAACGAGCGTCGATGCGATTGTCGCGGCGAACTGCCTGCCAAACTCGATGCTGACCGTCGGACAGGTGATCTTCCTGCCGCCCGGCGCGGCGGACTACGCGCCGCCC